>JBCCQU010000382.1:0-2677 GCA_039208875.1 Planctomycetota bacterium | reverse complement strand
GCGAAGGCCAGCCGCTCGGCATCGACAAGACCGACAAGTCGACATGGCTGGTGCAAACCGACAATTCGCCGACGGTCGTTGTGCAGTACGAGCTCTTTGCGGATTCGATCAACGATCGCACCCGCTACGCCGACGACAACCATGCGTACCTCAGCGGCTCATCGGTGTTTCTCTACACCGACGAAC
The DNA here is from genome assembly GCA_039208875.1 of Planctomycetota bacterium. Taxonomy (GTDB): domain Bacteria; phylum Planctomycetota; class Phycisphaerae; order Phycisphaerales; family UBA1924; genus JBCCQU01. Next base: position 2,491 of record JBCCQU010000382.1, on the reverse strand, counting down.
GTCGCCACGAGCCGCGGCGAGTCGTTGTCGATGCGCCGCCGCACTGGCGGACTGCCACAGGGCTCGATCCCGATCCAACCGTGCCGGGAGCTTGGGTCGCGCGTGACTACGACGTGCTCGTCGATTCACCGTTCGAGATCGGAGAGCATCAGCTCATCGAGTTCGATATCCGCGGCGTGCCGCACGAGTACGTGCTGTGGGGAAGGTACGACGGGCTCGATTTCGATCGTCTCGTTGCCGACACCATCGCGATCACCGAGCATCAAGCCGACATCTTCGGCGACATGCCCTACGGCCGATACGTTTTCATGGTGCACTCGGCGCCCGGGTTCGGCGGCGGCACCGAGCATCTCAACTCCACCATCATGCAGACTCGGCCAACGACGTGGCGCGACGACGACGCGTACAACCGCTTCCTCGGGCTCGTCTCGCACGAGATGTTCCACACGTGGAATGTCAAGCGGCTACGTCCCGCCGGCCTCACACCGTACGAATACCAGCGTGAGAATTACACCGACCTGCTGTGGGTAGCTGAGGGCACGACCAGCTATTACGACGATCTCACGCTCGCCCGCACCGGCATCATCACGCTCGATGACTACCTCGACGGGCTAGCGCGCACGATCGGCAGCGTCAACCGCCGTCCCGGCCGAGACCTGCAAAGCCTGCGCGGCTCGAGCTTTGATGCGTGGGTCAAGTTCAACCGACCTACCGACGACAGCGGCAACAGCACCGTCAACTTTTACTCACAGGGAGCGCTCGTCAGCCTGCTGCTCGACCTCGAGATTCGCCGCCTCACTCAGGACCAGCGATCGCTCGACGATGTGCTCCGCGATTTATACGAACGACACCCGCTCGGCGCCGGCGGCTTCACGACCGCTGACCTGCTGGCTGGACTTCAACGTGTATCCGGCGAGGATCTTGCATGGTTCGTCGATACATACGTCGGTCGGCCCGTCCGGCTCGACGACGCACTGACCGAGGCGTTCGCCCGCGTCGGACTGCTGCTCGAACGCGACGAACCTGATGATGACCAACCTGCGTATCTCGGCATTCTCACGCGTGATGAGGACGGCTTCGCCGGCGTGCGCGGCCTCCTCGCCGAGAGCCCCGCCTACGACGCGGGCATTATCGCGGGCGACGTGATCATCGCGATCAACAACGTTCGCGCAACGCCCGGCGAGATCGACGCAGTGCTCACACGCTGCGCAGGTGGTGAGACGATCACCCTGTCAGTCATGAGACGCGATGAACTCCGCACTTTCGACATCGCTGTCGATGCACCACGGTCTGACACCTGGACGCTTGAGCAAGCCGAGGCACCAACGCCGTCGCACCAGGCCGCGTTCGAGGCGTGGCTTCATGTGCCATGGGATGCCGGCAACAGCAGTGACGCGCAAGAGTAAGTCGCTCACGCCTTCACAACGCGTGCTCGCGGCCGAGCCACACTCGCCATAGCATTACGCGCATCGATCACTAGGCGTGCATACTCACCCACCGCTTCGTAGTCCACAGCATCGTGATCAGTCACAATCAATACGGCATCGGCTTCCTGCAACGTTGCTGGCGTGAGCTCTGCCGACCGCAGATCGAAGCTGTATTTCCGCATTGGCTCGAACACTGGTAAGTGCGGATCGTGGTAGCTGACTTCAGCCTGTGCCGCTGTCAGCAGGCTGATGATCTCCGCCGCCGGTGACTCGCGAACATCGTCGATGTTCCTTTTGTACGCAAGCCCGAGTATCAATACTCGCTTGCCGGCAAGGCCACCGAGTTCGTGTTCGATCGTCGCGACGACCCGCGCGGGCATGCGGCTGTTGATCTCGCCCGCCAGCTCGATGAATTGGCTCTGCTCGCCGACCTGCTGCGCCTTCCACGACAGGTAGAACGGATCGATCGGAATGCAGTGGCCGCCCAAACCGGGCCCGGGATAGAACGGCTGAACGCCGAACGGCTTGGTCTTCGCCGCTTCGATCACCTGCCAGATGTCGATCCCCATCTTCGCAAGCACCGGCTTGAGTTCATTCACAAGCGCGATATTGACAGCTCGATACACGTTCTCCAGCAGCTTCGCAGCCTCAGCTACTTCGGCAGACTCAACCTCGTGGACCTCATCGACTGCCGCCCGGTACAGCGCCGCTGCAACAGCCGTGCTCGCATCATCGATGCCACCGACAAGCCGCGGGATACTCCGCGTCGTGTGCGTGGCATTGCCCGGGTCTTCACGCTCCGGACTAAACGCAAGGAAGCAATGCTGCCCGAGTTCAAGCGCGATGGCCTGCGCTGCATGTCGCAGTATCCCGCCGCATACATCACGCGTCGTGCCGGGGTAGCTCGTCGACTCGAGCACAACAAGCTGCCCCCCACGCAGCACATCCGCCACGAGACGCGTTGAGCTCTCGACGTACGTCAGATCGGGCGAGCGATCCGGCCGGAGCGGCGTGGGCACGCAAAGCAAGATCGCATCTGCTTCAGCAAGTCTCGTCGGATCGGC
>JBCCQU010000381.1:0-2688 GCA_039208875.1 Planctomycetota bacterium | reverse complement strand
GATCTCGGCGTTGCCGGGTGATGACGGCAAACTGGAACGCGGGCACGACGAGCTCATCGAGAAGATCCGGGCGTCGGTCGATGGCGGCGTGGACACGTTCCAGTTTGCCGTCATCACCCGGCAACGCCGAGATCGCGATCGAGCCCGGCCGCTTGTGCTGCCACACCAGCACCTCGGCGTTATCCGGCAGCCGGTCCACCTTGTTCAGCAGCAGCACGCGTTCCGGCTCGCGATAGCCGTCGCCCTCCACCCGTCGAATCTCATCAAACAACTCATCCAGCGTCGCCTGCACCGTCCGTTCGTGCAGCTCGCACGCCGGATCAGATACATCCAGCACGATCAACAGCAAGTCGGCGTGCGTCGCTTCCTCAAGCGTGGCCTTGAACGACGCGATCAGGTTGTGCGGCAGATCGCGCACAAACCCGACCGTGTCCGACAGCATCACCTCAACCCCATCGCCGATCGGCCACTTACGCGTGCGCGTCATCAGCGTCGCAAACACGCGATCATCCGCGTACGCACCGCCGGCCGTCACCGTATTGAACAGCGTCGACTTGCCCGCGTTGGTGTAGCCAACAAGGCCGACCGTGAAGTGCTCCGCGTTCCGCGTCTTCACCGCTCGACGCTTGCGACCCTGAATCCGCTCAAGATCACGCTGCAACTCGAGCTTGCGGCGTTGCACCAGCCGTCGGTCGATCTCGATCTGCTGCTCACCGGGCCCGCGCGTGCCAACACCACCGGTCAGCGCAGCCGAGCCGCCAGAGCCGACGATCCGCTCAAGGTGCGACCACATCGCCCGCAGCCTCGGATACGTGTACTCGAGCTGCGCGAGTTCGACCTGCAGCTTCGCCTCGTGCGTCGTCGCTCGGCTCGCAAATATGTCGAGGATCAGCTCCGATCGGTCGAGCACCTTGCGGTCGGTCTCTTTCTCGATGTTGCCGATCTGCCGCGGCGAAAGATCGTGATCAAAGATGATCGTGCTCGCCCCAAGCCGATCGCACAGGTCTTTCAGTTCCTTCAGCTTGCCCCGCCCGATGAACGTCCCCGCGATCTGCCGCGGCAGATTCTGGCTCAGTTCGCCCACGACGACTGCGCCCGCCTGCTCAGCAAGCGACTTCAGCTCGCCGAACGGATCCGACGGGTCGTACGCCGAATCGGGCAGCCGCACCGCAGCCAGCACCGTTCGCTCGGATTGCACCTTGATGGATTGACGTTCACTCGGCGGCGGCATTTCGACTGATCCTAGGAGCCCACCACAACTCGCTCGCCCGTTGCCCGTAACATCGGTAACGCAAGCACCTGGGAGCTCCGCCGTGAACAAGCAAAGCAGACTGTGGTTTCAGATCGGCCTCCTTGCGGTGCTGGCCGTCGCCGTCTTCGGGTCCACGCTTCGCATCGCCGGCGTCGGCAACGACTACGAATTCTTCGATCCGCTCATCGACATGAAGCATCTCATCGAGACGCGGTACGTCGAAGAGGTCGATGCCGCCGAGCTCCGCGACGCCGCCATCCAAGGCATGATCGAGCATCTCGATGATCCGTACACCGTCTACGTGCCACCGGCCGACACCAGCGAGTTCAACAAGCGACTCACCGGCGAATACGCCGGCATCGGCGCGCAGATCCTTGTCCGCGACGGCTGGCTCACGATCGTCACGCCGCTCGATGGCTCGCCCGCCCTCCGCGCTGGTCTCATGGCCGACGACCGCGTTGTCGAAATCGATGGCAACGACGTCTTCGAAGTCACATCCGACGAAGCCGTCGAACTCCTCACCGGCGAGGCCGGCTCCACCGTGTCGCTCATGATCGATCGCGACGGCGAACGCATGACCATCGACATCGTGCGCGACGAAATTCGCCTCGTGCCGATCAAGGGCTTCCACCGCGACGGCCCCGAAGGCGAGTGGCAGCACATGCTCGACGCTGACCGCGGCATCGCGTACATCCAGCTCACGCAGTTCACGCCCGGCATCGCGCTCGAGTTCTTCGAGAAGCTCGCCATGCTGGGCGCGCGCGACGGCTCCCTGTCCGGCCTCATCATCGACCTCCGCTTCAACGCCGGCGGCACGCTCACCGACGCGATCGACATCGCCGACCTCTTCCTTGATGAGGGCCGCATCGTCTCGACCCGCGGCCGCACCGGTCCCGAGCAAGTTGCCGAAGCAACGTCATCCGACACACTCACCGATCTGCCGATCATCGTGCTCGTCAACGCACAATCCGCGTCCGCAAGCGAGATCCTCGCCGGCGCCTTGCAAGACAACGGCCGCGCGATCGTCCTCGGCGAGCGCACAGTCGGCAAGGGCAGCGTGCAATCCGTCCTCACCCTGCCCCGCGGCAACGGCGCACAGCTCAAGATCACCGAGCAACTCTACTACCTGCCGAGCGGCCGAAGCCTGCAACGCACCGACGATTCAGCCGTCTGGGGCGTCGATCCCTCACCCGGCTTCTACGTGCCGCTCGATCGCGAGCAGACCATCGAACTGCTGAACGTCCGCCGCGCCGAAGACATCATCGGCAACACCGACGCAGATGACACCGACTGGACAGACCCCGACGCCGTGATCACCAAGCTGCAGGATCCGCAGCTCGGAGCCGCGTACAACGCGATGAAGATGCGCATCGAGAGCGGTGATTGGCAACCCGTCAGCGAATCCGACGCGTCGCTCAGCGACTTGCAACTCGGCG
>JBCCQU010000380.1:0-2692 GCA_039208875.1 Planctomycetota bacterium | reverse complement strand
GAAAGTTGGAAAGCCGAATGCGGCTGGGAGGCCGGGGAATTCGAGTTTGGCCTCGTCGAGGTTGAAGCCGCCGGTGCCGTCGGCTTGTTGTGTGCCGGAGACGGTGAGCCACGACCCGACGTCGAGCACGGCGACTTCGACAGCCGTGGTGTTGGGCTCTTGAAAGTCGGAGTCTGCGGGGCCAAATCCGAACAGCAGGTAACGCTGTTCGAGTTGTTCGGGAGCGAGTGCATGCTGCGAACACGCGGCACCCGCGGCACGGGCAAGACGGCGATGACCGGCGTTGCGAGAACGCTGGACAAAGAAACGACGGCGCGCTTCGTGCATGCTGTTATCCCCTTCACCGAGATCGGGTGAAAGACCCGGGCCAAGGCTAACGGGCGGTGACTAGGTATGCAATGGAGTGGTTTGTAGATGACGCGGCCGATCGCGACCGGATCTGGGTGAAGCACGAACGACGCGCCAATGCAAACGTGGGGCTTGTCGCGATTGCTCTGCTGAAACGCCTGTATCAAGGTGATGCCTTGGAGCGTCGGGCCGCCGCCGGTAGGCTCGGAAGCGACCGACAGTGCGTCGCGCGGATCGAGTTGGAGGACGACGTTGCGAGATTTGATGGTCAAGCTCTATCCGCTGATTGTGGTGTCGCTGACCACCTGCGGCACCGCGATGGCAGCGGAAGCGCACATAGCGGCAAACGCGAAACCCGCATCGCCGATTGGTGTTGCGCTCAACTTGACGGATGCACCGAAGCACAGCAACGCTGTTTCGTTATTCACGCGAACGAATATCAAGCAGCCTTTGTCGCGCAGCTTTCTTGCTGGCGATACGTATTCCGCCGAGCCGCAGTGGCGAGGTACGAGCGGCAGCGGTACGCCGCTGGTGGCGTCGGCGGATGACGCGCCGAGCAGCATGTTCGTCTTTACGAACGCCTCGTTAGATGTACCTGCTGCTGCATTGGGCGGCACACAGGCTGCTGGGAATGATGACGCACAGTGTTTCGTAATCGATGCGCTCGTCGATAACGGTGACGGCACGTCATCAGTTCTTATCGAGGTCGGCTTCTACGATCTGGCAGTGGAAGAAGTCGTTGAGTTTGTGCCGACTGGTGTGGCACTCGTCGACACGACAAGCGGGCCGAATGGTGTTGCGCCGATCACGGTGATTCAACTCGCGATCGGTGTCGCCGATCGACTCGAGCCCTTCGGTATCGGCGGGCCCATCACTCTGCCGATCGCACAAGACGGACTGACAGCGCATGTCTTTGCTGTGGATGGCTCAACTCTTGGTTCTTTCTCGGTGCCGGCAGCACCGCCCGGCGGTGTGGGCGATACAGCCGACGGCGTTGGATTTAGCGCACCTGTTGTGATCGAAAACGATGGGGCTGACTTGGCCGGCTCGGGTGTCGGTTCGATTCAGCTTGTTTGGACGTTTCAGGGCAGTGTGGCTGCGCGATGCGGCGACATCACCGGTGATGGCATCGTGAATGGTGCAGACATCGCCGCTGCAGTTGCAGGTATCGACGCTGGCAACTCGAGCTTCGATATCGACCAACAGCCGGGCGTGAACTACTTTGACTTAGTCGCGTATCTTGACGCGATCGCGAGCAACTGCGACCTTTGAACCGCGAGGGACTGCTCTGCACCCTGCGGGCAAGTTCCGTCTAGCAAGTCTTTAGCGCGAGCCGTGTTAGGGGCGAGGGACGAAGGCTGCCGCGCCGTTGTGCTTGAACAAATTGTTGAGCTTGTGGAGTTCGTTGAGCGAACGCTCGACGTCTGTCATTCGGTCCCGGCGGGCTGAGTATTCGCGGAGGATGTTGGCGGCTTGCGTTGCGATGCGTTGGTCATCAGCGGTTGGCGTGTGGCCGATCGGAACGGCGTAGGTGAATCGGCCGGTGGCCGAGCTGTGGGTCGGGATTTGGATGAACTCGCGGTCGATGCCTGGGCCGACTTCGCCGCCGTCGCGGGCAGCGAAGCCTGCCTTGACGAAGAAATCGATAGCGTCTTTGGGATAGCCGAACATGTAGCCGTAGCCACGCCAACGATCGGCGGCGGGCATCCGATCGACGACGGCGATGACCCCGGCGGGATGCGTTGCGGGCGTGATGCCCCACTGCTGCCAGAAGCTGGGGTAGCGATCGATCATGGCGGCGAAAGACCCGCGATGCACGACGTAGGCGTGGACGAAGCGTTCGCCATCGCGGGCTCGTGCGAAGACCTGTAGTGCGGCGTACCAGATGTCGTTGCGGAGCGGTGCGAGCGCAAGATTCACGGCTTGCACTTCATCGAGGTCGGGTTGGTCGATGCGGAAAGTGGTTGTCCAGAAGCCGCTGCTCATGGGCTTGAGGCCACCGGCGAGGGTGTAGAGGGCTTCGCGATCCGCGGCTGCGAGAATGAGATCGTTGGAGCTGATGCTTTGGTTTGTTGCGCGCGCAGGCTGCGGCTGGGTGGTGGTTCGGTGTGCGGCGCAACCGGGCAGGCTTGCCACGAGAAGAACGGCGACAAAGACAGCCAGAAACCCGGATTTCAGATTACGGAGAGTTGGTCGTAACACGCGCGAGCCCTTATTGACAATGATTTACCATGAGCATATTTTCCGGCTCGTGGTGTGAACAGGCACCTGATAAAGGGGCGACGATGGTGGAGCACGCCTTGAAGGACTTGCGACTTCCGGTGACGGTGCTGTCGGGATTCCT
>JBCCQU010000379.1:0-2700 GCA_039208875.1 Planctomycetota bacterium | reverse complement strand
CGTGCGGCGGCTGAACCGGCAAGACCGAGCAACGCGGCGGCAGCCGGGGCCGGGACTGACTCGACGTTAAGTGCGATGTCGTTGAAGTCGACTTGGCCGACGCCGGTTTCCACGGCGCGGATACGAACGCCGGCGAAGGTCGCGCCGCTATCGACGAGGCTCTGCAGGGCTGCGCGGGCGTCGAGGTCGAGCACCGCGGTGTCGAAGTCTTCGACATACTGCACGGTGCCGATGGGGGTAGCCGCGATATCGAAGTCTGACAGATCGGCTTGGCCGTTGCCGCTGTAGATCGCGACCTCGAAGGTCGCGGGCGAGATGCCGAAGCCGAACGAGAACTGTTCGGTGACGTCGGTTGCGAGGGAAGCGGAGATGATGGTGGGGCCGTCGAGTTGGCGGATATCGAACTCGGCGAATGCGCGGCGATCGCGGAAGCGCGTCTCGACAGCATCGGAGAGCGTTGAGCTGAAAAAGCTGAAGGCGTTGTTCCGGAAGTCGACGCCAAAGACCGCTGCGGGCGTTAGGGTCTGAGCGGCAGCGGCTCCAGAGAGGGCAAAGACAGCAAACACGGAAGTACGAAGCATGTCATCTCTCCTTAGTACTTTAACACGCCGACTGATGTCAGTGGGACGTGAAGACACGCGTGATCGAGTCGTCCACAGGACGTTGTCATCGAAGGTGGCACGGGTTTGGCACAGTCTTCGCGCCGTGATTGCGTTTTGTTTGGGTCGATTGAAAGTTGCCGTTACGGCAATGCTGCGGCGGGTGCCGGCAAGACTGAAGCCCCGGCGGCTTGACGCGGGTGGCGGCCGGGCTATCTTTCAGGCCTCTGCCGGGCAGGTAGCTCAGTTGGTAGAGCACGGGATTGAAAATTCCGGTGTCGGCGGTTCAAGTCCGCCTCTGCCCATTGGACCGCTCGTAGCACTTTCCGCTCGGAGGGGCGTGCGATGCGGCTCCAAACCCTCAGTATGTCTTATCCGCTCGCAGGTGCACGCATCGTTCGCTGGGTGATGTGCTCAGCTTTGGGCCGGTGCCTCTTCGCCGGTCGACGCCGATGGCTCGGGCGAATCGCTGTTGGGTGCGACGTCGGCGTCGAGCGTGGTGCGCGTCCACAGTGGCGTGCCCGCAACGAACGCTGACCGAGCGATGAGGTGTGATGCGACCGGGGCGGTGGCGAACAGGAAGACGATGATCAGCGAGCCTTCGATGAGGCTGGACACCGTTTGGAAGTGTGCGACGGCTGCAGCCGCGATGCAAGCCACGCCGAGCGTGCCGGCCTTGGTGGCTGACTGCATGCGTGTGTAGAGATCGGGCATGCGGATGATGCCGACGCCGGCCAGCGTTGCGAAGAACGCACCGATGAGGACGAAGGCCACGGTGAGGAAATCTGCGAAGTTCATTCGCCGCTCCTGCGCTCAAGATAGATGGCAAACGCAGCGGTGCCGAGGAAAAGGATGATCGCAGCCACGATGGGCACCGACATGTACGACTCTCGCTGCGTGACGATCGAGAGGATGATCATCACGGCGATGAGCAGGTAGCCGATGAGGTCGAGGGCGACGACGCGATCAGCGAGTGACGGACCTTTCACGAGCCGCCAGAACGACGCGATGATGCCGAGGCCGAGGATGCCGCCGCCGACGAGGAAGATCCAGTTGTTGGGATCGCCGGATGGATCGATCATCGGGTGACCTCCAGGATGCGTCGCTCGAAGCCTTCCTTGATGTCGAGCTTGGCAGCCTCTGGGTCTTCGACATGCATGAAGTGGATGAGCATCACTTCGTTATCGCCGAGGACATCGAGTGTGAGCGTGCCGGGCGTGAGCGTGACAAGGATGGCCAGTAGGGTGACCTCGGTATCGGTCGCGTCTTCTGCGAGCGGCACGCGGAGCACCGCGGGCTGCAGCGATTCGAGACTGGACACCGTGTACCACGCGACCTTGATGTTGGCGATCACGAGTTCGCGCACGGTAAACTCGGCGAGTCGCGCGGTCGCGATGAGGTTGCGGACGTAGCGAGGGCGCGAGTCCCGGCCCGTGCAGACGCGGAGCACGATGTAGCCCAGAACAAAGCCGACCGCGAGATTGGCGAGCGAGAACGGGCCGATGATGGATGCCCACAGGATCGCGAGCAGGAAGTTGATGCCGAGTGTCATGGCATGAGCTCCTGCGGCTGGTCTGAGGACGCGTCGGAGTCTTCAGCAGGTCCGTCGTCGTCGGTGAGCTTTGCTTCGGCCTCGTCGAGCTTGGCTTCGAGGTTGGGCGGCAAGACCGCGTCGATGTAGATGCTTGGTGTGAGCAGGTCGTTGCCGGTGCGCATCGCGAGCTTGTACACAGCCGGTGCGCCGAGGCTGACTGCGAGGGTGATGGCTGCGAGGCCAAAGATCGGACCGAGTTGCCTCCAGTTGGCGCTCGGCTCTGGAGCGTCTTCGGGCGGTGAGCCCCAGAAGGCGTTGGTCCAGATTTTGATCATCGAGAAGATGGTGAGGATGCTGACGACAAGCGAGACAGCAACGATGCCGAACGCGCCCGCTTCAAGGCCGGCCTTAACGAGGACGAGCTTGGCCCAGAAGCCGGACAGGATCGGGATGCCGGCGAGTGACAGCGACGAGAACAGGAACAGGCCGCTGAGCACGGGGTGTGTGGTGACGAGCCCGCCGAGCCGCTTGAGTTCGGACGTGCCGCGCTCGGCGACGACGACGCCT
>JBCCQU010000378.1:0-2710 GCA_039208875.1 Planctomycetota bacterium | reverse complement strand
CCGCCCGTGGGACATCGCGGTCGACGTGAAAGGCCGCCCGCCGCTCAAGCCGTTCGACGGCGGCGCGGACCTGGTCGCCAAGTCGCAGGCCGCGTTCCGGTCGCTCGACCCACGCCTCGCCGACATGCTCAAGCAACTCGGCAACGGCGCCGATCGCGTGACCGCCGACAACGCGAGCAACCCGCCGCTGCTCGACCTCGATAGCCGCAAGGGCAAAGCGCCGGGCGGCTACCAGTACATGCGCGACCGCAGCCGCGTGCCGTTTATCTTCATGAACGCCGCGGGCCTGCACCGCGACGTCGAGACGATGGTGCACGAGGCCGGCCACGCCTTCCACAGCATGGTCTGTGTCGACGAGCCGCTGCTGCACTATCGCAGCAGTCCGATCGAGTTCGCCGAGGTCGCGAGTATGAGCATGGAACTTATGACCATGCCGCACTGGGGTGCATCCGGCTCGTTCTACGCCGAGGACTCAGCCGCCCACGCCCGCGCCATGCGCCAGCAGCTCGAGGGCAGCATCGTCCTGCTCGCGTGGATTGCCACCATCGACGCGTTCCAGCACTGGATCTACGCGAACCCGACGCACACCCGCGACGAGCGCACCGCGCACTGGCTGACACTCGACGAACGCTTCGGCCGAGCCGTCAGCTGGCAGGGCCTCGACGCTGCCCGCGCCAACGCCTGGCAGCGGCAGGGCCACCTCTTCGGCGCGCCGTTCTACTACATCGAGTACGGCATCGCCCAGCTCGGCTCGCTCCAGCTCTGGCTCCGCTCGCTCGAAGAAGGTCCGGCCGTCGCGATCGATGCGTACTTGACTGCCCTCAAACTCGGCGGCAGCCGCCCGCTGCCCGAGCTGTTCAAGGCTGCGGGCCTGGAGTTCGACTTCGGACCCGAGATCGTGGGCCGGCTTGCGGAGCGTGTTGAGGCGGAGCTGGCGAAGCTGCCAGAGTAAGAGCACGTGTCGTCCGCGCTCGATACGCTCTGTGCGGTGAGCATCAAGCACCGAACTCACGAGGTCTTGAACGACCGATGGGGCGGCGGCGCTATCGGCGTTGCAGTTGATGTTATTCTTGTAACGCTGATCGTTGCCAACATCATCGCATTTGTTCTCGAGACCGAACCGACGATCGGCAACGCCTACGCCGATGCGTTCCGGCTCTTTGAGTCGGTGTCGATCGTCGCGTTCACCATCGAGTACCTTGTGCGGCTTTGGTCATGCACTTCCGACCCTCACAACGCTCGCCCGCTGGTGGGACGGCTTCGCTGGTCGCTGTCACCCATGGCCCTGATCGATCTTGCCGCGATCGCCCCGTTCTATCTCGCGTTCGTTGGGCTTGACCTCCGCGCGATGCGCGTCCTTCGTCTCGTCAAGATGCTTCGGCTAGCGAAACTCGGTCGATACACCGCAGCGATCAATCTGCTCGCGAAGGTTCTTGGCGAACGAAAGAGCGAGCTCCTGGCTGTCTTCAGCATGGCAACCGTTGTCGTGCTCCTCTCATCGATCGGCATGTACTATGCCGAACGCGTGCATCAGCCCGACGAGTTCGGAAGCGTTCCGCGAGCCATGCTGTGGACGATCACGAACCTGACCCCGCTGTCAGCAACTTTGGCGCGACCTGCCACACCCGTCGGCCTCGGACTTTCCGTGGTTGTTGCGATCGTTGGCGTCGGTGTCATCGCCATGCCAACAGGAATCATTGGTGCAGGATTCGTCGAGCACATCCGCAAGCGACGCACTGAAGCCCTATGCCCGCACTGCGGCAAGCCAGTCTAAACCAGCATCCCCGCCGACACCTCGTGCGCCGTTGCCTCGCTCGTCAGCCGCCTCGCGATCGCGAGCCCAAACGCAACCGCCGTCGCCGGGCCCTTGCTTGTGATCAAACTGCCGTCTTCGACGACGTCCTTGTCGACGTACATCGCCGAGTCTGGGAACATGCCGCGCGTGCTCGGATAGCCGGTCGCCCGCTTGCCGTCGAGCAGGCCCATCGGGCCGAGGACGAGTGCCGGGCTTGCGCAGATCGCCGCGACGATCCGGCCCGCATCGGCGTGGTGCTGGATCCGCAGCTTGGCCTCGTCGCTCGCGGCGATGGTCTTCGCGCCGCCCTCGCCGCCGGGGATGACGATGGCGTCGAACAGCTGCCCGCGGAACACGCCGATGAGCCGGTCGGCGCGCATCGGCAGACCCCGGCTGCCCGTGGGCGACAGGCCGCTGACGCCCGCGAGCATCACGTCGAAGCCGGCGCGCACCAGCACATCAGCCGGCGCGTACGTCTCTATCTCCTCGCCGCCCTCGGCTACCAGAATCAACGCCGTCGGTGAGCCGGTTCTTTCATTCACCTTCGCCATGCAACTAGTATCGAACGTGAACACCGACAAAGCAAGACACATGACACCCGAGCAGTTCCAGGACGTTGGGCTGCGCATGCTCGGCGAGATCGATGGCTATCTGAGAGGCGTCGAGCACATGCCTGTGCAGCCGGCGACAAGGCCCGGCGATGTCGCATCGGCCATCGGCCGGCTCATCACCGAGGAGCCCGGGCACGCCGGCCTCTGGGACGAACTCATCGACCAGATCCGCACGACCGTCATCCCGAACTCGATGCACTGGCAATCGCCGACGTTCTTCGGCTACTTCCCGTGCAACACGTCCGCGCCGGCGATCCTCGGCGAGCTGCTCTGCGCGGGCCTCGGCGGGCAGGGCATGCTCTGG
>JBCCQU010000377.1:0-2727 GCA_039208875.1 Planctomycetota bacterium | reverse complement strand
CGTCGCCATTTGCCAAGCCGCCGATGACGACAGCATTGCTCGTCACGCTGCGCGCACAGATTTCCAGAATTCCCGCAGCCCTCAGATCGGCCGCATCGAGCTTCGGCCCGGCGTGATGCTCCCAAGAAGCCGGATTTGGGATTGCGTTATCTGCAGATTGAGCAAGAACACCGCCCATCAGCGTGCGGATTTCAACACCCGCATCAACCTCGCAGGCCGGATCGAGCTCGGGCACACGCAACAGCCGCACGTTCGCCCAGCGGTTTCGCAGCGTCTCAAGCGCATCCGCATCGAAGCCCGGCGCCGCGATGACCTCGAAGAAGCGGTCGGCAGCCGCGAGCAGCTCCGCCGCGGCCTGATCGATGCTCCGGCTCACCGCGGCGATGCCGCCGAAGGCTGCCAGCGGGTCGCCCGCGATCGCGAGCTCGACAGCATCCGCAGTCTTTGATGCAGCCGCGAAGCCACACGGATTGGTGTGCTTCACGATGACGGCTGCCGCCTGATCGCCCGCTGCGCGAGCTGCATCGCGGCATGCGCGCACCGCGGCGTTGGTATCGAGCAGGTTGTTGTAGCTCAGCGCCTTGCCGTGCAATTGCTCAGCGCCGACGACGCCGGTGACCTCGGCACCCGTCGCGTACAGCGCCGCGGCTTGATGCGGATTCTCGCCGTAGCGCAGCGTGGCTGCGCGCTTGCCGGTAATCAGCAGTTGCTCGGGCAGTTGTTCGCGGTCGTCCGACAGATACGCCGCGATGGCGGTGTCGTACGCAGCCGTGCGCGCAAAGGCTGCAGCCTGGAGCTGCTTCCGAAGCTCGTCGGGCACGCAGCCTTCGTGCGTCCGCATCGCGCCGATAACGTCTTCGTATTGCAGCGGGCTTGTCACAACCGCGACGCGATCCGCATTCTTCGCAGCGGCGCGGATCATCGCCGGCCCGCCGATGTCGATGTTCTCGATCGCCTCAGCCCGCTCGGCGTTGCGAGCGACCGTCGCCTCGAACGGATACAGGTTCACGCACACGAGGCCGATCGGCTCGATATCGCGCTCGGCGAGTTGTTCGCGATGCGTGTCGCTTGTGAGGTCGGCGAGGATGCCGCCGTGGATCGCGGGGTGCAGCGTTTTCACGCGGCCACCCAGGATCTCGTCAGCCCCGGTGACGCTGCTGACATCGGCGACCTCAAGCCCGGCCTCGCGCAGTGTGCGCGCCGTGCCGCCCGTCGAGATGAGTTCGACGCCGAGACCCGCCAGCGTGCGCGCAAAGTCCACGACGCCTGCTTTGTCGGAAACGGAGATGAGTGCCCGGCGGATTGGTTCGCTTGCCATACCGATCAGCGACTCGGCACGAGGCGTGCGACGGTGTTCGATTCGCTGATGATGTACAGCGCCTCGCTATCGGTTGCCTGTTCGATGGATGCGATTCCATCCACTTGGGCCGACGCAATAACGCTGCCGTCGTCGGGATCGACGAGTCGCAGCGAGCTGCCGTCGGAGATGAGCGCACGTCCGTCGATTTCTGCGACGACTTCGCCGACTTCGTCGGGCTTGGACCACTTGAGATCACCGGTTGCGGTGTTGATGCCGATGAGTCCGCGGTCGGCTGTCGTGATGATCACCGTGCCCTGCACGATGGCGGGCGTCGAGCGCAGCGGCCGCGTCGTGAGGAATCGCCAGATGCGTTGGCCATCGACCGGGTCGTACGCGTAGATCGAGCGATCGAGGCTCGCGACGACCGCGACGCCGTCGCCTGCAGCGAGCTGGGCACCCGGCCCCTCGAAGATCCGGTCGCGGCCGACGACTGCTCCGTCGCTGCCGGACAGCATGACGATGTTGCCGGATCGCGACGCCACGACGACCACGCCTCCCACTTGCACCGGATCGATGTTGATGGGATCGCGAACGCCGAATCGCCAGAGCTCGAAGCCGGGCGAGGGCAGCGGCAGCACGCTGACGACGTCGCCCTCCTGTCCGCACATCACGAGCGAATCGCCCATGAGCACGGGACGGCCGGTGGTGATTACGCCGGCGTCGACTCGTGTGTCGAGCGTGCCCTGTTCGAGGTTGACGATGGAGATGTCGGAGTTGCCGACGATGTACAGGCGGTCGCCGACTCGCTCGATGCCGACGTACCGGCTGAGCGGCGTGGCGAGCTGATTGGTCAGCAGCGCTCGGCCCGTCGCGGTGTCGTACACGGTGATGGTCGAGCCGGTCTCTTGCACCGCGACGATGTCCTGATCGCCGCGGACTTCGCGGATGCGCTGGCCATCGGCGACGAACGGCACGACGTGCCAGTCCAGCCGGTAGCCAAGCTCGCGCCAGGCTTCGGTATCGACCGCAGCATCGGCGAGGCGGTCGCGCACGCTGCTCTCGCTGGCGGTGGTCGCGGTGGTCGAGGCGCAGCCGCCGGCAATGACGCCGAACGCCAGGCTGACGCCCGCCGAGACGCCGAGCACAGCACGGGCGATCTGTCGAGACGCGGATAGCAACGGCGGGGGCATCGGCGGCAAGCGGATTCTCCGGGACGGATCGACCGGCCGCGGGGCTGCGGCCAGAGGTAGGCGGGGTTGGCTATTCACCGGGCAATCGGCTCGGCTTCGCGGTCCAGCAGTATCGAGGCCGCACGCGAAAGGGTCAAGCCGGCACCGGCGAAGCGGCCACGGCGTGCGAATACTGCGGCATGTTTACCGGCATTGTGCGCTGCCCGGGCCAAGTCCTCGGCCTCGAACCCACCCCCG
>JBCCQU010000376.1:0-2761 GCA_039208875.1 Planctomycetota bacterium | reverse complement strand
CGGCGGCGGCTTTGGCTTCGATCTGAGCGTTGGGCGATCGGCCGCCGTGGACGCGGTCGCGTTCGGCGATGTAACGCTCAAGCTCATGGCCCAAACCCAGCGCGACGAACATACCTTGCGGCCACGTTGATCGCTCGGCCTCCGCAACCAATGCCCGCCACCCCGCGTGCGTGCGCATGCCGCGATCGATGACATCCTCGGAGACGTTCAGCGCTTTATCGAAGAACGCTGCGTTGCCGAAGGTCTCGTTATGCGAAAGGTTGAAATATGCCTCGGCTAGCTCGGGCGTTGGCCGATTCATGAACTCGCGCAACAACTGCAGCGCGTGCGGCTTGAGTTCATCGGTGCTGACTGCATGGCGACGAACCCATTGTGCGATGGTTGCCGCGGCTGCGAGCGCACCAGACTGGAAATACTGCACCGACTCGTGATGCACGCGCGACTCGCCGGCCGACTCCAGCGTCTGCGCAGCCATGCGGCCCTGCTCATCGCGGGCGTAGCCCATGCAGCTTCCACCTGCCGAGTTGCAGATCATCTCGAGCGGTGCGACGTGCGTGATGGTCGCGAGCTCGGGCAGCGTTGATGTGCGCGCATCAGGGCCGAAGGCCGATTTGCTGGCGTTGGTCGGCTGATCATTCAGCAGGTTGAACAAGCCGAGGAACACGCCATGCACGCGGGTCTTCGGGAAGAGGTGCGCGATGTTGTCGACGATCGTGCCCCGCCAGCCGATATCAACGATGACGACCGACCGCCGCGCCGGCGAGAAGCCACGCGAATCAAAGTACGGATACAGCAGCTTGCGGCGTTCTGTCCGTCGGCGTTCAAGCAACGTGACGAATGCCCGATCCTCGAATAGCGCGCGCACGCGCACGTCTTTCCATGGGTGCACGATCACTTCGTCCGGCGTGAGGCCGTGCCGCGCAATCATCGGCTCGAACGGCAGCGACTCGACGTGCATCGACGCCAGCATCTGACCGATCGACTGCTTGGAATACATCCGCCACACGCGCATCATCTCGTCGGTGTCGAAACGTCGGAGCGACGGCATGAATGTCGAGATGCGGCTGACATGCAGGATCTGGCTCTGCGGCATCGGGATGCCGAACGGCCGATGCGGCGCGAGCGCTCGGTGCATCGCCTCGAAGAACGTGCCTTCGCGCGTGCAGTAGAAGACGCGATCAAGACCACGCCGGTGCGCACACTCGGCGGCGTGCAAGACCAGCCCCGCGATGACCGGGGCGAAGCGCGCGCCGGCCCGGAACAGGGCCGACTGCCGAGCGTCGTAATCGGCCGGTGGCGTGCAGGCGAGTGTGATCTCGCCTTGCAGCTCGCTCAAGGCACGGTTGAGCGTGGCCGGCTTCTCCAGCTTGTTCGCTCTCGCAGCGGGTCTGGCCACGAGGCCCTGCTTGCATGGGGCTTTGCGGGCGTGCGCACGGCGGAGGTTGAAGCACCGCTCCTGCTCATCGAACACGGCATCGAGCGGTGGATTCTTGAAGTGGATGGCGCGCGCGCCGAGCTTGCGAGCCGGCGTGACATCCGACGCGATGCTATTGCCGATGTGCAGATGCTCCCTCGGCGTGGCGTTGCATTCGCGCTGCACGAGTGAGAACAACCGGCCGCTGCGCTTGTTGATGCGTTCATCGCACGAGACGAACACACGCTGGAAGTGTGTATCCGGCAGTGCGCTCGCGATGATGCGGCGGAGCCGGGGCTCGGTCATGTAGAAATCGGAGATTGCGACGACGCCGAGGCCGGGCGCGGCGCCGGGCGGCGAAACGGCGAGTGCACAGCCCAGCGGATCGGCGTAGGTTACGGCGATTTCTTGTTCGATCTCGAGCTCGGCGAGCGAGGCTGCGGCCTCTTCGCAGCGGCGCTGCGACCCGAAACGGAAGTGCCGATCGAGCCAGTGTTGCAGCACATCGAGGATTTCGTACTCGTCATCGCCACCCATATCGGCTCGGGTGTGCGCAGCGATCTCGCCCTCGATGCGCTGTCGCGCGTCGAGCAGCGTCCAGGCGGTCTCTGTCGGCTGGCGGAGTTGACGGGCGTAGCCGAGCAGGGCCGCGCGCGCGGTGAAGAGCTTGACCTCGTCTGGTGCGCACCGGCGACGCAGCAGCGTGTCCCAGATGTCGAAGGAGACGAGCGACATCATGGCCTGGGGCTTTGGCTGTTTTTGCTGATGATGCTGCGGGCTGTCTGGTACGCACTGTTTTGTTTGATCGACCTCAACATCTTGTAGGTACGGCTCGTTTGGATCGCATTGAGCTTGGCAGCGGGATCGAGATCAGCCTGGCTCTGTTTGTCCCAGTTTGGCCCGAAACGTGCGCCCGCGTACGCGCGATACACCGCCGATTTGCGGACGCGTTGCACGAGCTGCCATGCGCGCGACGCTTCGAGCTCGGCGAGTTCCGCGTGCGCATTCATCCGCGCGCGCATGCGCGACTCGACTATTTGTGCGGGCAGGCCGTTGTCAATGGGCGAGGTCGGGCCGGGCGGACCGTGATACATCGTGGTGAGCGCTCGGGTGCGGGCGGTCCATTCGTCGGTGCGCCCGGCGAGGAGATCATCAACGGCGGACACGAACTGTTCGAAGCCGTGCGCAAGATCACGCTTAGCCATGAAGGCATTGCCGAAAGCGCTCATCGAGTTGAAGCGTTGATCATCATCGATGATGGAGATGATCGCACGGGCCATCATCTCGGGCCTTGGCTCGGCCAGCATGACGCCGCCCTTGGGGAGGTCGTAAAGATTGTTATGCCGG
>JBCCQU010000375.1:0-2763 GCA_039208875.1 Planctomycetota bacterium | reverse complement strand
GCGTCGAGCGGGTCGAGGTCACGCTGCATGTCGGGGCCGGCACTTTCCGCCCGATCGAGTCCGACCGCGTCGAGGACCACCGCATGCACCGCGAGTGGTGCGCGATGTCGGCCGAAGCCATCCGAGCTGTGCAGTCGGCGAGGGCCGAGGGCCGACGGGTCATCGCGGTCGGCACCACGAGCGCGCGCACGCTCGAGTCGTTCGCGCGTGCCACAGCCGACGGCTCGCCGCCGCCCGAAGCCATCGATACCGATCTGATGATCAAGCCCGGCGACGATTGGCTCTGGGCCGACGGCCTGCTGACGAACTTCCACCAACCACGCACCACGCTGCTGCTGCTCGTCGGGTCGCTGCTCGGCGGCGCCGATGGCGCCGGCGTCCGCTGTCTTCGGGATCTGTACGAGCAGGCGGTCGCGCACGACTACCGCTTCTTCAGCTACGGCGACGCGATGCTGCTGCTGCCCGACTAGCCGCCCGCCATTCCAACCGCTGCGAGTCGGATACGCTGCATCGTCCGTCGTCCGGACGTGCTCGGAGCTTTACGGATGGAGCTGAGCGAGCTGATCGCGGGTCTTCCCGGCGTGCGCATGCCCCGCGGCGTGTCGGGTGCGGTGCGCATCTGCGACATCACCGAAGATTCGCGCACCGCGATGCCCGGCTCGCTGTTCATCGCTCGGTCAGGACTGAAGGCCGACGGCCGGTCGTACATCACCGATGCGCTCCAGCAAGGCGCCGCCGCGATCCTGACCGACGCCGCCGGCGCGGAGCAAGCACGGGCCATGGGTTGCGCGCACGTCGCGGTGGCTGATGATGTGCCGCTCGCAACCGCCGCCATCGCCGAGCGTTTCTACAAATCTCCCTCGCGCGCGCTCGCGGTGGTGGGGGTGACCGGTACCAACGGCAAGAGCACCATCGCCCATTTCACGCAGCAGATTCTCAGCAGGATCGGCTGCACGTGCGGGCTGATCGGCACCATCGAGATCGACGACGGCCGACAACGCGCCGATGCGTACATGACAACGCCGCCCGCGACCGAACTCAGCCGAACGCTCAGCCTGATGGTCGAGAACGGCTGCACCGCGCTCGCGATCGAGGCATCGAGCCACGCTCTGTACCAGCGCCGCGTCGCCGGCATCGCGTTCGACGTTGGCATCTTTACGAACCTCACCGGCGATCACCTCGACTATCACGGCTCGATGGAAAGCTACGCCGACGCCAAGGCTCTCCTGTTTGAGTCGTTGCCGCCCGGCGGGCTCGCGATCGTCAACAGCGATGACGCTGCCCATGCGCGCATGCTGAGAGACTGCGGCTCGGCTGTCCTGACCTGCTCGCATAACGCCGGCGATGCGGACATCAGCGCGAGCATTGATTATGCGCGCAACTTGCTCACCGTGCATGGCCCGTGGGGCGAGCTGTGCGTGCCGTGCGCACTCATCGGTCAGCACAACGCGATGAACGCTGCGCAGGCGATTGCAGCCGCTTGGCATGTCGCCGATCGTCCGAGCACGGCAGTCCTCGCGGAAGCATCGGCCGGCCTCACTTCGCCGCGTGGTCGGCTCGAGCCTGTGCACGAGCCCGGTGCAGCATCGCCGCTGGTGTACGTGGACTATGCGCACACCGATGACGCTCTCGCGCACGCTTCGCGAGCGGTGCGGGCGGCGCATGCTGAGCGCACACTGTGGGTGGTGTTCGGCGCGGGCGGCGATCGCGACAACGCAAAGCGGCCGCGCATGGGAGCCATCGCTGGTGAGCTGGCCGATCGCGTGATCGTGACCAGCGACAACCCGCGCACGGAGCGGCCCTCGGCGATCATCGATGAGATCGTCAGCGGCATCGATGCTGAGCATCGCTCGAAAGTGACGGTGCACGCCGATCGATCGGTCGCGATCGCCTTCGCTGTGCGCGAGGCGGGCGAGCAAGACGTGGTGCTGATCGCGGGCAAGGGCCACGAGCGGGAACAAGTGCTGCCCGATGGCCAAGGCGGCACGATCACGGTGCCCTTCGACGATTGCGAGTTGGCCCGAGCGGCGCTGCAAAGGCGAAGCGGGGTGCGTGCATGACGGCGGCGCGCATTTGGTCGGCTGAGGATTGGCGGGCTGCGGCGAGCGGCCGATGGCTGCGCGCACCGGGGGATGCTCAGCCGATACGCGGCGTTGCGATCGACTCGCGGGAGATCGCAGCCGGCGCTGCGTTCGTGGCATTGCCCGGCGAACGGACTGATGGCCATCGCTTTGTCGCGCAGGCTGCTGAGGCAGGCGCTGCGCTCGTGGTCATCACCGATGCTGCGGCCATAGACGTTGACAGTGTTCCCGATTCTTGCAGCGTCCTCGTGGTGGATGATGCTGCGCGCGCACTCGCCGACGCAGCCAACGCCTACCGGCACAAAGTTCTCGCTGATGCTGATGTCATCGGTGTGACAGGATCAAACGGCAAAACCACAGCCGTGCGCATGCTGAGTGCCGCGCTCCGCGGCGCAGGCCTTCGCGTCGCAGCCTCTCGCAAGAGCTTCAACAATCACCTTGGCGTGCCAATCACGCTAATCAACGCCGATCCGGCGAGTAACGCGGTTGTGTGCGAGATGGGCATGAACTCGCCGGGCGAGATCGGCCACGTGGTTCAGATAGCCGAGCCCACAGCAGCCATGGTCGTCAGCATCGGACGGGCGCATCTTGAGCAACTCGGCAGCGTGGAAGCGATCGCACGCGAGAAGGCGTCGATCTTCTCCGGGCTTGTCGCAACCAGGCATCGATCAAGGCCGATCGC
>JBCCQU010000374.1:0-2777 GCA_039208875.1 Planctomycetota bacterium | reverse complement strand
TGCAGGCCGCGGTCGGCGTGGCGCAGATGGAGCGGCTCGACGAGATCATCGAGAAGCGGCAGGCTGTGGCTGAGTACTACTTCGATCGGCTGCGGGGTGTGCCGCAACTGGTCCTGCCGACGATTCAGTCGGCCTCGGTGATGAGCTGGTTTGTGTTTGTGGTGCGGCTGGTGGCCGGCTGGGACGTCATGGAGCGCGACCGGATCATCGCGAGCCTGCGTCGGCACGACATCGGGTGCGCCGCGTACTTCCCGTGCATCCATTTGCAGACGCCGTATCGCAAGTCGTTCGGGTTTCGGGAGGGTTCGTTCCCGATCGCGGAGTCGGTCGCGGGGCGCACGATCGCGCTGCCGTTTCACGCGAATCTGACTCGGCGGGATGTGGATCTGGTGGCTCAGACTTTGGAAGTGATGCTGGCTCGCGAGGACATCTCGCGTCAGTAGAGCGGCGGCTGGGCTTGTCGGGCGGGCGATTGCGGGCTAGCGTTGCCGCCCGGAAGAGGCGCTGTGAGGCGTGATTCCGTTGACCATTTGCGAGGTGTCCCGTGCCGAACCGCTGCTATTTCACAGGCAAGAAGACGAGCTTCGGCAAGAAGCGGACGTATCGCGGCCAGAAGATCACCAAGGGTGGTTTCGGCCTGAAGCCGACCGGCATCACGCGTCGCACGTTCAAGCCGAACCTGCAGAAGGTGAACGCGGTCGTCGAAGAGAACGGCGTGACGCGTGCCAAGCGGGTGAAAGTCTCGACCAAAGCGATCCGCTCGGGCTTGGTCGTCAAGCCGCTGAAGCGAAAGTACGGCTACACGCGTCAGCAGAAGCTTGCGGGCGAAGCCTGATTCGCTACTCGAGTCACTGACCGGTCGAGGCTGAGACTCGGCATCATCAACGCACTTCGAATGACGCGCGGCGATATACCTGTTCGTCTGGGTATCCTTGTTGCATGACCGACCTTCCAGATCGTTGCGATTCGTGCAGCAAAGAAGCGGTCTATCACGACACAAGGATCGATGACGAGGGCGGGATCACCGAGATCCACGCGTGTGAATCGTGCGCCGCGGCGCAGGGCCTTGGGCCGACGCAACAGCCGATCAACGAGTTGTTGTCGTCGTTTGTCGTGAAGCCGGCTGAGGCTGCGAGCGAGCAGGTGACGACGAAGGTGAAGACCTCGGGCCGTGCTGAGTCCTGCGGGACGTGCGGCACATCGTTCCGCGAGTTCAAGCGGAGCGGCTTGCTCGGGTGTCCGCAGTGCTACTCGTCGTTTGAGCCGCAGCTTTCATCGTTGCTCGGGCGCGCGCATGAGGGCGCAACCCATCATGTGGGCAAGGTGCCGAAGCGTGCGCTGTCGCAGGTCACGCCGGGCGATCCGGCGGGCCGGCTTGAGGCGTTGCTCGGGTCGGCGGAAGAACGAGCTGAACGACGGCGGACGCTTCGCCGGCAGATTGATGCGGCTGTGACGTCGGAGCAATACGAGCGAGCGGCACAACTGCGCGACGAACTCCGCGCGTTTGACGATGTCTCGGGGCCGGGTGAATCCTCGGAGCGAACCGGCGACGACGGAGACGAATCGTGAGCAAGGAAGGCTTGCCCGAGCTGCATCGTGCGCGCACAGAATGGCTGCGTGGCGAGGGCGACGCGTCGGACGTTGTGCTGTCGTCTCGCGTTCGGCTCGCGCGGAACTTGGCCGGTGTGCCGTTCGTGAACGCGGCGAACAAGGGCGATCGTCTGCTGGTGCTGGAGAGCTGCCGCGACCGGATTTTGGAAGCCGGGCTCGCATCGGAAACGCTGTGGGCCGACCTGCGAGATGCGAACAAGCTCGATCTGTCGTTGCTTGTGGAGCGGAGCTTGATCTCGCATGCGTTGGCGTACGGATCGAAGCGACGCGGCACGCAGTCGAGCGAAGATCCGCGCGGCGTGGCGGTGTCGTTGCCCGATGAGCGGGCTTCGATCATGGTGAACGAAGAGGATCACATTCGGCTGCAGGTGATGCGGAGCGGCTTTGCGCTCGAGTCGGCGCGTGAGGCTGCGGACCAGCTCGACGATGCGCTGGAAGCCAAGCTGGATTTCGCGTTTAGTCCGCGGTTCGGCTATCTCACGGCGTGCCCCACCAACGTCGGCACGGGTGCACGATTCAGCGTGATGCTGCATCTGCCGGGGCTGAACCTGACGGGCGAGATCGACAAGGTGAAGCGTGCTGCGGACGCGATGTCGCTGGCTGTGCGGGGCTTCTTTGGCGAGGGCTCCAAGGCGCTCGGCGACTTTTATCAGGTGTCGAATCAGACCACGCTTGGCAAGAGCGAAACCGTGCTGATGCACGAGATCAGCCGCGAGGTCGTGCCGCAGGTCGTGGCGTTTGAACGCGACGCGCGTGGGCTGCTGCTGGCGGAACGGCGGCGGTATCTCGAAGACCGCGTACACCGAGCGCTCGGTGTGCTGCGTCATGCGCGGCTGCTCGGTCGCGATGAAGCGATGGAGTTGTTGAGCTTTGTCAGGCTCGGCGTCGTGCTCGAACTGTTCGGCGACGACAGCCCGGCTCTCGACGCGGTGCATCACCTCATGCTGCTGGTACACGCGGCTCATCTGCAGCGGGCGGTCGGGCGAGTCATGGAGCAGGACGAGCGATCGGCGGCTCGGGCGGCGCTCGTGCGTGCGAGGCTGGCGGTCGATGGCTAGCGATGCGGAGAAGCTCGCGGCGGGTCAGGAATTTCTTTGGCCGCCGCGGACTGGTGAAGGTGACGATGCGGGGGTCGTCGCGGCTCCGGCAAGGGCGACCGCGAAGCC
>JBCCQU010000373.1:0-2797 GCA_039208875.1 Planctomycetota bacterium | reverse complement strand
CTCGTCGAACACCGGCCCGAACAACAGCCCCGCAGCATCGAGCTGAGCTACCAACTGCTGCAACGCCTCGGTCGTGAGACCCTGCCCGACCTCCTCGACGATCTGCGCTACCGAACGCGACCCGTCCATCTTTGGCAGCACGTGCTGCACCGCCGGCGAAACCACGATCGGCGGCTTGTCCGAAATCTGCTTGGCATCGGCAAGCCCCAGCAGCACGACCTGCTGATCGTCCGGGCCCTTGGCCGGCACAGGAAAGCCTCGGATCGGCCGAACCTTCGGCATCGCGTGGTGATCGGAGGCGGCATCGAACGTCGGGGTCGCATCTGACATGCCCCGAGCATAGCGCCGCTGCCCCGCAGCCAAGCACCGGCCTAAACTCATCACCCGCCAAACCGAGGCGGAACTGTTCGCTGCACGATCGGAGCCCGGTGATGACCGCTGCCACTGCAACCAAGACCGACCACATCGACGCGCTCACCGCTGGCCAGAAGGTGACGATCACCATCGCCAAAGAGCCCAAGTCGCAGGCCGCGACCAAGACCATCGCCCGGCTCATGCGGCTCGACGCCGACAACAAGCGTGGCCTCCGCCGCGCCCAGCACCTGCGTCGCCTCCGCATGCACACGTACACCCGCGGCGGCCGCACGTGGTACAGCCGCGAGCGCGCAGCCCGCGTCGTCCGCGTCCGCCAGGGAGAAACCTGGACGCTGACCTTCACGCCGCAACTGGCCGGCGACCTGCGCAGCGTGGCCAGCTACCTCGACGTGCAGAGCGCTTGATGCGAGCGGGGGCTTGCCTCATCGCCGGCGTTGCGTTCGCAATCGCCGGCTGCAGCGAATCGAACCAGCCAGCATCGACCACACCGCCCGTGCCGTTGCCATCGGCGACGGTGTACGAAGATGTGCGCGGCCGGGTTGCTTCTCTCAAGACGCCGCTCGCTGATCTCCAGGTCACGCACGAACGCATCGCCGACTTCGCCAACAGCAGCGGCGAGACCGTCGGCATGAATGCCATGACAATGGCGATGCCGCTGGCTGATGACATCGATCCCGACAGCTTCAGCGTCGGCGACAAAATCGTCTTCGACCTGGTTGTCGATTGGAACTCGACACCGATCTGGTACATCACCGATGTCCGCCCGCTCGCAGCCGACACCGAGCTCGACCTGCCGACCGTCGCGGACGACAGCGACGACGAGTGATTACTCACGATCGCTCGGATTCAGCAGCCATTCTAGCTGAGGGTCTCGCGCGAGCAGCGGATCGGGCTCCCCCGTCGCCCACGCCTCGAAGCGATTCTGCGAGAGCCGACTCATCGGGATGCCCGACCGCCCGCCCGGCAGTTGCAGCACGCCGAACTCTTCTCGCCCGGGGCTGACCACAAGCCGATTGCTCGCGCCGAACGTTCGGCCCGTGACATGAATCGTGCCGCCTGCGCCGGCCTGCTGGACCTCCGGCAGCGAGAGCCGATCCTTAAGCCAAGCAAAGCTCGACGGCAGGGCGTCCGACAGCGGATGCCGCACAGCCAGCTTGTTGCGCTCGCCCCATGTCCGTCCTGTTCGCGCCGCGACCTCTGCCCCCCCCATGCCCGCGATCGCGTACGCCGCAACGTCTCGCAGATAGTCATCCCACTCGTCAAAGCCTGCTGGCAACAGATGATCGGGTCGCTCGGCCAACGCTGCGCGCACAGTGTCGCGCGATCGCACCGGCACCCGGAACCACCAAGGACCGGGCTCGTCAGCGTCTGCGGACTCGCTCGACTTCGCCTGTCGAGCCTCGAGCGCCGGCAACGCGAGCCGACCGATCAAGTCGGCCTCCAGCACGCGACTGATTTCGTAAGCGATCGGATACACCCGCGAATTGGCCGATGCCTTGCCGTCCCAATCGGCGAACATCCCGCCGAGTGCGCGCAGATCGGGATCGCTCGCGTCCTGCAAGGCTGCCGAGAAATGCGCAGCCAGATAGCTGTAGCGATACGCGTGCGCATCGAATTGCATCTCCAACATGGCTCGTTCATCAACATCGGACGCCGGACCCGCGAGATGTTCTGCAAGCAACTCGCGGATGCGGAACGCGCGGCTCGGTGCGCCCGGCTGCCGACCCACCGCTGACCAAGCATCGAGCGACAGCGAGCGGTTGTTGGCATTGAAAACGACTCCCGACGCGGGCGCGACGATCGGTTCGGGCTTGGCGTCGAGAGAAATCGGCCACTCCGTGCGCGCATCACGCCAGTCTTTCGACATGCGGCCATCGCGTCGCGTCGGCAGCGCGCCCATCACGGCGTAGGCCACGTCGCCGTGCGCATCAGCCACGACAACGTTCAACGGCGGGCCACCCGCTCGGCTAACAACGCGCACAGCCTCGGCAACAGTGCGCACGGCTGAAAGCTCGCGAGCCAGATCGGCACCGTCGCCGACGAGAGCCAATGGATCTTGCACAATCCATCGCAGCGCGAGCGGCCGACCATCGGCATCGATCGCAACGATCGGCCCCCACCGCGTCGTGCGCACATCGAGCGTTCGTGTCTCCTCGTTGCGCACCGCGATCGACTCGGTGACGATGCCGAACGGCTCGGACCCTTCCGGCGTGAGGTATCGGCTCGGGTCGTTTGGGTCTGTCTCGACAACTACCAAGTCGGCGAGGTCGCCGTGCAGGTTGGTGAAGGCGAACGCGAGCGAACCCGTGCTGCCACCGACGAACAGCGGCCAGCCGCCAGGAATCGTGAGGCCGACGTAGCCGCGCAGCCCAGTCTTATCTTCATCACCGTCAGTCCAGCCGCCGCTGCCGATCTCGATCTG
>JBCCQU010000372.1:0-2805 GCA_039208875.1 Planctomycetota bacterium | reverse complement strand
GGTGGTCGCGATGTATCACGACCAGGGGCTGATCCCGGTGAAGCTGTTGTTCCGTGATGAATCGGTGAATGTGACGCTGGGGCTGAGCGTGCCGCGCACGAGTCCGGATCACGGCACGGCGTTCGATATCGCCGGCCGCGGCATCGCTGACGCTGGCAGCATGCGGGCGTCGATGGTGCTCGCGCGCGACATGGCACTGGCTCGCGCCGCGACGGCTTCCGCTCCGACCTAGCATCCGCTTCGGAGCCGTCATTGTCAGAAACAAGTCACAACCCGGCAGCCGCGGCTGCGGAGCGCCATCCGCTCGTCCAGATGATGGCGATCGCATTGCCGAGCGTGGTCACGATGACCAGCTACACGGTCATGCAGTTTGTCGATCGGCTGATGGTGAAGGAGATGGCGCCCGACGTCGACATCGTCGGGGCGCAGGGCACAGCGGGGCTCACGACGTGGCTGCTCATGACGTTCTGCGTCGGCGTCACCGGCTTGGTGAGTTCGTTCGTGAGTCAGAATCTCGGGGCGGGCAAGCCCGAGCGTGGCAGCGCCTTCGCCTGGAACAGCGTGTGGCTCTCGGTCGGCTACTGGGCGGTCATCATGGTGCCGGCAGCGTTTCTCGCCCCTGTGATCTTTGGGCTGTATCCCATCAGCGACCGCGTGCAGGGCATGGCGGTGGAGTACGCGCAGGTCTCATTCGCGGGGTGCGTGTTCGCGCTGATGGGCAAGGGCATGCACAACTACTTCTTCGGCCTGCATCGCGCCGGAGCGGTGATGGTGGCTGTGGTGCTGGCCGGCCTGAGCAATGTGTTCTTCAACGCGGTGCTGATCTTCGGCGAGGACGGCCTGCAACTCGATGGCGAGGGCGGGCTGACGCCGCTCTTGCAACGCGGGTGCGACTTCGCCGCGTGGATCGCTGCAACGCTGGGCATCCCGGCGCTCGGCCTTCGCGGTGCTGCGCTCGGCACAGTGCTCGGCAACATCATCGAGTTTGGTGTGCCGTTCGCGATCTTCCTGTCGCCCGCGTTCAATCGGAAGTTCCGCACGCGGGCGGCGTGGCGGCCTTCGCTCGTCTGCATGCGGGCGCTGTTTCGCAAGGGCTGGCCGGCCGGGCTGATGTTCCTCAACGAGATCGTGACCTGGCAATACCTGATGAGCGTGCTGACGCCGGCCGGTGCGCGCGCCGCGGCAAAGGCGCAGGGCATGTCCGACGCGGACGCGGTCGCGGCTGGCGATATCGCGGTCACGAGCGGCTACGTCGCGCTGCAGTGGATGCACGTCAGCTTCATGCCCGCGGTCGGCATCGCGATCGCGACGCAGGCGATGGTGGGCAAGGCGGTGGGGGCGGGCGATCCGGACAGGGCAGCCCGCGACGGCTGGCTCGGCACGTGGATCAACATCATCTATATGGGGCTGTGGGCGCTGCTCTTCGTGTTCGCAGCCGAGCCGATGATCGGCGTGTTCATCAACAGCGAGACGCCGGAGGCCGAGCGTGCACTGGTGATCGCGCTCGGCATCAAGATCATGCTGGCCGCGGCTGTGTTCCAGGTGTTCGACGCGATGGCGATCACGTTCTCCGCCGCGTTGCGCGGCGCGGGCGACACGCTTTGGCCGGGTGTTGTTCTGGTCACGCTATCGTGGCTTTGCATTGTCGGCGGCGGGCACGTCGTGATCTGGCTGTTCCCCGAGACCGGCGGCGTTGGCGGCTGGATGGCCGCGGCGGGGTGCATCTTGCTGGTGGGCATTGTGCTGATGCTGCGATTCATGGCTGGCAGATGGCGGTCGATGTCGCTGGTGCATGACGACCGCGAAGCGGGCGGCAGCGGCGGAGATGCGGCTGCAGAATCAAACGATCGGCCGGCCTAATGTTCCCCTCGGGTCTTGTTATGGCCGGTGGTTGTCCTGCTGCCCAAACATTATCCGTATGCATTTCAGTGAGCTCGTCGAGTGAGGAGTCCGGATGTCGCAAGATCCGATGGACATGATGATTGGTGTCGAGGCTGTGAAGCGCAACGCCGAGGCTGCCGCTTCGCACATTCAGCAAGCCGACGAGGCCAAGGCCAACGGCGACCGCCTTGCCGAGATCGAGGCCTTGCGTGCCGCAGCCGCTGCCGATCCGAACAGCCAGTCGATCCTGTTCCGGCTCGCGTACGAGCTCGATCTCGTGGGTGAGGAGAGCGAAGCCATCGCGTTGTACGAGCGGGTGTGCGAGTCGTCGCCGGCTCCGGTGAACGCGCTGCTCAACCTCGCGGTGCTTCACGAGGATCGCGGCGATTACGTCTCGGCTGAGCGCGCGCTCCGGCAGGTGCTCGAGACCAACCCGAATCATCCGCGGGCCAAGCTCTACATGAAGGATGTGCAGGCCAGCCGCGAGATGGTCATCGAGGAAGACTCTGAGCGGGATGCGCTCAAGCGGAAGGCCTTGCTCGATACGCCGGTGACGGACTTCGAGCTCAGCGTGCGTGCGCGTACCTGCCTGAAGAAGATGAACATCCGCACGCTGGGCGATCTGCTGAAGATCACCGAGGCGGAGCTGATGAGCTACAAGAACTTCGGCGAGTCGAGCCTCGTTGAGATCCGCAAGATGCTCGCAGCCAAGGGCCTCAAGCTCGGCCAAGGTCTCGAGGATGCGCACCGCGCCGCCCGCAGGCAGATCATGGAGCAGCTCAAGGGCAGCGGCAAGGAGCAGATGCTCGGCAAGCCGGTCGGCGAGTTGCAACTCTCCGTTCGTGCGCGCAAGGCGCTGCAACTGCTGAACATTCAGACGCTCGGCGACTTGGCCAGCCACACCGAAGCCGAACTGATGGGCGT
>JBCCQU010000371.1:0-2845 GCA_039208875.1 Planctomycetota bacterium | reverse complement strand
CTCCGAAGGAGATCGAACGAGCCGGCCGGAAGGTCGGAGGAATCGACGCGCGCTGAGCAGGACGCGAGGTGCCGCCTCGCTCGGCAGGGATGCCGGCCGGGGCTTTGGGAACACGACGCAGGAGGCTGTGATGACCGCAACGGCAGAGCAAGCAACAACCGAGATCACCAAGACAACGCAGGCCCGTCTTGCGATCGCCGCGATGCAGCGAGCGATCAAGCAGTTGGAGTCGGGCCTGCCGAGCGACGCACCGAAGCTCGACGCGGGCGGCTATCCGCTGAGCTTGACGGTTTCGATCGCGGGTGATGTCACGGTGGCGAAGTCCACGCCGGCGGGCGAGACCAAGCGGGTTGCAGACATCAAGCACGAGCAGGTCCTGGCCGGCATCGCCTTGTCGCTCGAAGGGGATGAAGAGCGCAACCTGATCGGCAAGGCCGTGCGTCGTGTTCGCAAGGTACGCGACGGCGAGATTGCAGCCGAGAAAGCCAAGTCGAAGCTCGAAGAGATCTTGACGCGCATTAATGCGGAGTGCGAGAAGGTGGGCCTTGTCATCGACAAGGCATCGCCGGCTCGTGCGGGCAAGATAGAGGGCAAGCCGGCGGTCATGGTCGCCGGCATGGCCGGTGCTCACCGCATCGACGTTGACGTCGAAGGGGGCGCTGCCGCTTGACGCAGGCCGCCCCGGCCAACTCGATGACCACGCTCGCCAAGCGTCTTGCGGATAGCGAGAAGAAGGTGGCGTTGTTCCGCGCGGTCATGGCGTGCAGCGGTAGCCGCACTCGGGGCAAGACGTCGAAGCTCATGAAGCTGCCGGATGATGTGCTGCATCGCCTCGCTGAGCGGTTCATCCTCGGCGGCGTCTCTGTCGACACGCTCCGCAACCACGACATGGCTGACGAGCTCAAGGGCATCGCTCGCAATCCCATCTACGACTGGCTGCGTCGGGTTCGCAAGAAGTTCGAGGAGATCTGGGCGGTTCAGCTCGAAACCCTCGACGCTCACCAGGCAGCCGCGGCCGGCGATGTTTCGCAGGTCGTGTACGGCTACATCCTGGAAGCACTGTCATCGATGCGTGTTTGGCTTCGGCCCGACACGGTCGAGGCGATGTCCACGGCAGAGAAGCACCTGCTGCTCCGCTCGTGTGAGATGGCCGAGAAGGTCGCGAAGACGTTCGCTGAGTCGAACTTCAAGGAAGCGCAGACCGCTCGCATCCAGCAACAGCTGGTCAAGCTGAGCGACGACATCGGCAGCGGTCGGCTGGCCGGTCAAGAGGCCAAGGACGCCATCGAGGCAGTCATCGACAACTTCGCACTCGGCTACGGCGTCAAGTCTGACCCGATTGGAAGTGCGGCATGAGTGCCCGCGCAGCTGCTGCATCCGCTCTTGTCGCGGCCGGCACGCTCGCCGGTTCGGCGGCGCAGGCCAACGGCGAGCCGTTGTTCCTCCCCTACCAGATCCGCTGGATCGAGGACGATTCGCGCATCGCGATCATGGAGAAGAGCCGGCGCGTCGGTGCTGACTTCTGTGAGGCGTTCCGCGTGGTTCGCGAGCGGATGAACGGCTCGCGGAACCTCGACTACTGGTACACGTCAGCCGACGAGGATGCCGCGCTGGAGTTCATGCGTTACGTCCAGCTCTTTGCCTTAGAGTTGTACGGCGCTGCGCTTGAGATCGTGGACGGGCACGAGGCATTCGGCAAGGAAGACATCCGCGTGATGCGGTTGACCTTTCCCGAGGTTGATGGGCGTCGTCCTCGCGTCACCGCAATGAGCTCGAACCCGAAGGGATTCCGATCCAAGGGCGGTGATATCGGCATCAGCGAGTTCGCCCACCACGACCATGCCGATGAGCTGTGGAAGGCAGCGTCCCCGGCGAGGTTGTGGGGCGGTCGGATTCGGATCTTGTCGACACACAACGGAGAGTCGTCGAAGTTCAATCAGCTCATCGAGCAGGCCCGCCGGCACACTGACCCAGATACTTATGGCGACGCGAGGCCGAGCGACATCGAGGCGTCGCTGCATCGTGTCGACATCCATGATGCCGTGGCCGACGGGCTGGCTCGTCGCATCTTCAACGTCACGGGCCGCGAGTACTTGGGCGACGAAAGTGATCGGCAATTCATCGATGAGTGCCGCCGCGACTGCGCCGACGAGCTTGTGTGGGCCGAGGAGTTCGAGGCCAAGCCCAACGCCGAGGCCGGCAGCTACTTCCCCTACGAGCTGCCGCGTCCGTGCGTGTCGGCGACCTGCCCCCGGCCGACCTCGGACCTGGATCGCTTCATCGCCGACATTATCGAACACGCCAAGAACGACCCGGTGTTCCTGGGCGGCGATGTCGGCCGCATCAACGACCGATTCGTGCTGTACGCCACGGCCGGCCGCAAGACGCGGTCGACCGTCGGCATCCTGGTCTACCACCGCCAGGACTTCCAGGCGATGGAGCACGCCCTCAATCGTGTGATGACACTTCCGTCGCCGCGTGTGCGTCGTCTGAGTCTCGACGCGACCGGCATCGGCATGCAGCTGGCCGAGCGCATCACGCGTCGGTTCCGCACGCGTGCCGAGGCGGTCATGTTCACCGCCGCGGTCAAGGCCGACCTGGTCACGACCTGTCGCCGCGATGTCGAAGAGCAGACCGTGCTGCTGCCGGACGATCCGAAGGTCCTGGCCGAGCTGAACAGCTTCCGCAAGGTGACGACCTCGGCCGGCAATGTGCGCTTCGACGCCGAGCGCAGCCGCGACGGCCACGCCGATATCGCGACGGGTCTGATGCTGTCGCTGCACGCCGCGGACCGTCCGTCGTCGCCTCGGTTCCTCAACCTCAAGGCCATGGGCGCGGGAGGGCT
>JBCCQU010000370.1:0-2857 GCA_039208875.1 Planctomycetota bacterium | reverse complement strand
GACGGTCGCGGATCGCCTCGGTGAGAGCCGGGATGTCGTCGGGCCGGATCGGCTCGCTCGCGTGCATGTTGAGCACTTCGAGGAAGCGGCTCATGTGCGTGCCCTTCTTGTGATGGGGCAGGCCGACGTACATGTTGATCTTGGCGACGGTGGTCTGCTCGCCGCCGTCACGCGTGCGGAGCGTCATCGGATACGTGACTTCTTTGACACCGACGCGGTCGATAGCGACGCGACGATCGTCGGCCCGGCTCTGGACGTCGGGCATGACGGACGGGGTGCCGTTGGCGTCGGTTTGGGGCGAAGTTGGGGCTTGCAGGAGGGCCTTTCGATGTGCCGCCTGAGGAACAAACGGCGAGCTTTGCCGCATCGGCGTTCGACGCCGACTGGGCCCCGGATGACCCATGGTAGGGCCGATGCCCGATGGTTGCAGCTTTACGCCGCGGCGGTCTTTGCCGCCCGGTCCTCAAAGAGTGAGGTCACGATCGCACAGCCCGCGGGCAATCCCATGAAGCCGCCGGCGATCCAATCGAGCGGCAGCAAGGCTGCGGGGCCGAAGAGCCGCGTGGCATACGAGGCCTCGGCGAGCCCGCCGCCGTGGACAATGCCGCCTGACAACGTGCCGAGGACGGGCGCGAGGCAGAGGCCGGCGAAGATCGGGAGTTGCGTCGTCGGCAGCCGGAGTGCTGCGGCGACCCAGGTGCCGGCGGCTCCGGCGAGGAGGCCCGCGACCACGCCGCCAAACACCGCCTGGCCCTTGAGCGGATCGAGCACGACAAGCCATGCACCGGCCATCGCGGCAGCGGCGGAAACCAGCACAACGACGGCTGCCATCGGGCCGGCGAGGGCGGCTTCAAGGGTTACAGGCAGGCCGGGCACCTTGTCGGATTCGTGGCCCGGCACGTCGCGGCCGAAGGCGATGACAGCGATCGCCAAGAGCAGGCCGGCGATGCCGACGACGACGCCCTCGATGATGAGCGACGTGGTTGGATAGCCGGCGTCGCGGGTGACGCGGATGAGATCGGGCACGGTGGTGGTGCGCCAGGTGACCCAGGCGAGCATGTAGCCGACGGTCCAGGTGGCGATGCGATAGCTGACGAAGCGTGAGGTGACGATGCCGAGCACACCGGCTGCGAGGACGCCGACTGCGAGCGCGATGATGCCGGCGACGGGATTGGTCGCGGGGAGGAAGGAGGCATCGGAGCCGCCGTCGGCACTGGCGAGACCGCCGGCCAGCGAAGCCACGACCGGGCCGATGACAAGGAGGGCGAGGAGGCCCGGGGCCCAGCGTGCAGCAACTCTCAGCATACGGGCATCATGGGCGAACATCGGCATAAAGGCAAACCGGCAGCATTTGGCTCAGCGGAGCAGGGCCATGATGCGCGCGACGCGGTCTTGGATGGGCGGGTGTGAGCTGAAGATGCTGCTGCGTCGGCCGCGGAACTGCTTGGACTTGCGGAGTGGATTCACGACGAACATGTGCGCCGTGCTGCGATTGGCGGCGTCGACCAGCGGCTCGGGATCGGCAGCCAGCCGTTGCAGCGCCCGTGCGAGCGCCGCGGGATTACGCGTGAGCTCGACCGCGCCGGCATCGGCGAGGTATTCGCGTTGTCGGCTGTACGCCATCTGGATCACGGTCGCGAGGAACGGCGAGAGCACCGCGAGCAATAGCGCGACAGCCATGACGACGAGGATGACCGCCCCACCGCCGCCGCCGCTTCTGCTGCTGCCTCGGCTTCTGCGTCCGGCCGAGCGGAGCCCGCCGCGGAAGACAACGTTGAGCATGACATCGGCAAAGAAGACGATGAGACCGACCATGGTCGCCATAAGCATCGAGAAGCGGATGTCGTAGTGCCGCACGTGCGCCATCTCGTGGGCCATGACGGCTTGCAACTCATCGCGTGGCAGCTTGCGGCGCAGGCCTTTGGTGATCGCGACGGCGGCGTGCTCGGGATCGCGACCGGTTGCGAAGGCATTGAGCGCTTCGTCGTCGACGAGGAACACGCGCGGCATGGGCAGGCCCGCTGCGAGACGCATCTCATCGACGACGTTGAACAACTGCGGATCGTCGGCCTTGGTGATCTCACGCGCACCCGACCAGCGCAGCACCGCCCAGCTGCCGCCGTGCCAACTCCAGAGACTGGCGAGGAGCGCGAACAGGACCGCGGCCACGAAGCCGATGATCGCCGAGGGCACGAGCGATACGGCATCGACGCCGCCGTAGGCCGCAACGACAGCGCCGGCGGTGGCACCGATGACGCCGGTCAGCGTGACCATCAAGGCGATGAGCAGTGCGCTTTCACGCTTGTTTTTGCGGATGAGATCGAGGTACGTCGTGGTGCGCGGATATGCGCTCGCTGCCTGCGGCTGTGGTGTGGGCATGGCGCGCGTGACTCAGAACGAGACCTTCGGAGCTTCGCGCACGGCGGCATCGGCAACGGTGAACAGGTCGCGTCCTTTGAAGCCGAGCAGGTTGGCCACGAGCATGGGCGGAAAGGTCACGATGTAGACGTTGTACTTGGTGGCTGCGTCGTTGTAGTGCTGGCGGGCAAAGGCGATCTTGTTCTCGATCGTGCTGAGCTCTTCCTGCAGATTCATGAAGCTGCTGTCGGCCTTGAGGTCTGGGTATGCCTCGGCCAGCGCGAAGAGCTTGCCCACAGCCTGCGTGAGGATGTTCTCGGCGCCGATCGCGGTGCCGGCCTGCGCAGCATCAGACGGCGCTTGCACAGCCTGCTGCCGGGCTGAGATGACGGCTTCGAGCGTGTCTTTCTCGTGGGCTGCGTAGCCCTTGACCGTCTCGACAAGGTTTGGGATGAGGTTGTGCCGCTGCTTGAGCTGGACATCGATCTGCGCCCAGCCG
>JBCCQU010000369.1:0-2867 GCA_039208875.1 Planctomycetota bacterium | reverse complement strand
TGGATGGGCCCGGCGTGCGGGATCGCGTCGACCACCTCGTACTTGTACGCCCACCAATCGCTGAACAGGCTCGCGCCAATCGCAGCCTCGCGCACGTGCTCCGCGACCTTGTACACCTCGAGCCCGTGCTGGAAGGTGCCGATCGTGAAGCCGTAGTCGTTGGCCATGTCGCACAGCATCACGATCTCGTCCTGCCGATAGCTGTGGCAATGGATGAGTCGTTCGCCGCGGAGGATTTCGCGGAGTGCTTCGAGTTCGAGATCGCGGCGATCGGTGGCGGGGTCGTATTGCTGTGCAGCCTCGAAGCGGTCGCGCATGAACGTCTCGACGCCCATGCGTGTCTGCGGGTAGCGCACGTTGTAGTCGCTGCCCCAGTTGCTCTGCTTGACGTTCTCGCCAAGGGCAAACTTGATGCCCGGCTTGGCGCCCTGCATGTGCATGTCGTTCGGATGCACCGCACCCCAGCGGATCTTGTTGGTCTGCGTCTGGCCGCCGATGGGGTTGGCCGAGCCGTGCATCGAGTTGACGCTGGTGACGCCGGCTGCGAGCTGCCGGTACCAACTGATGGCGTCGGGATTGGTGACATCGCCGATGCGCACCTCAGCGGTGCAGGCTTGGCCGGCTTCGTTGACGCCGAAGCTGATGCCGGTGTGGCTGTGGGCGTCGATGATGCCGGGCGTGATGTGCAGGCCCGTGCTGTCTATTCGCACATCGTCTGGATCGCGTCCGACACGTGTCCCAGCGTTCGTCAGCGTCACAATCTTGCCGTCTCGAACGATCACGGTCGTGTTCTCGATGGGGG
The DNA here is from genome assembly GCA_039208875.1 of Planctomycetota bacterium. Taxonomy (GTDB): domain Bacteria; phylum Planctomycetota; class Phycisphaerae; order Phycisphaerales; family UBA1924; genus JBCCQU01. The sequence continues at coordinate 2,065 of JBCCQU010000369.1, read as the reverse complement.
CGTCACTGTCGTCCGACGCAGTCCAGACCGTGGCATTTGCTAGGACATACGTGTCCTGCTCCGGCAGCGTCGTCGCGTACGCCCCGAACGGATAGCCGGGCAGTTCGTCCGGCGGCATGACGAAGTCGTCTTCACTTGCTTCGTCTTCGTCCTTGGCCGAATCGTTGCGTGACTCATCTTCGCCGTTCGTGGGATCGGGCACATCGCCGAGCCGTTCCGCACGCCATTGGAACGTTTCGCCGGTGGGGCCGAGCCCGGAGCCGCGCATGAACTGTCCTGGGCGCGCACCGGTCTGGAGACCGGTGCCACCCAGATCAGTCAGCGTGCCGGACATGACGTACACCGGCTGCGTGCCACGGTCATCGACGGGCTCGTCGGCGTTGTCGAGCAGGAAGCTCACGGTGCCGTCGCGGCCTCGCTGGACGCGGCGCGTGTCGGCCCGCACCTCAGCGTCGGTGCCGAGGCCGCTGATCGCGACGATGTCGTCGCCGTCGATATCCAGATGGGCGGTCCATGCACCTTCGCCAAGGTTTGGCACACCGATCGCCCATCGGCCATCGATCGTCGGCGGCTCGGGCGGCGTCAGCTCGTGCCGAACGCCGTCGATCCACAGATCCGCGATGTCCATGTCATCGCGCAAAGCGTGGTCGAAGTAGTCGGCGGTCGTCACGACAAAGCTGGCTGCGTGTCCGGGCGCGATCCTGCCGAGCGTGCCCGACAGCCCGAGCAACTCGGCCGGCGTCGTGGTCAGCATCGCGTGCGCCGCCTCAGCGTCCAGGCCATGCTTGAGCGCACTGGTGAGGTTGTCGTCAAAGCGTTGGCCATCGGGCATGCCGCTGGCTGTGAGCGCCACCGTGAGGCCGGCATCGTGCAGCCGGCGAGGGTTCGTGGGCGATTGCTCCCACGTCATGAGTGCGCGCAGACTGACCGCTTCCGCCTTGCCAACGCTGGACACGTCCGGCTTGTTGGCAAACGCCAACGGCACGATCAACGGCACTTCGCGCTCGCTGTTCGCATCAACGAGCGCATCGAGCCTGCGAAACTCGGTGCCGCTGCCGACGACGGTGCACGGCACGTCAAACTCGCGTGCGATCGTGATGGCTCGCAGCGCTTCCAGTTCGTTGTCCGTCCGCCACACGGGCGAGGTGATGCGCTCAGGCACGTCGAGCGCGCCGGTCTCGTCGCCCCATGCCATGTCGCTCAGCGTTTGCCGCGTCAGCGCGATCACGCCCATCTGGCTTCCCGGGTAGTTGCCCAGCGGGTTGCGGCGGGTGTTGCGATCGAAGCCCATCGCGTCGTACGCCTCGTCGATGTACACCCGCGGCCGCTCGCCGCTCGCAACGCTTGGCATTGGGTTCAGGCTCACCACCGCAGCCCTGCCGGCGAAGATGCCGCGATCGGGCGCGATGGCCGCTGCGGTAAAGCCGAGCTTGTGCAGCGAGCTCTTGTCGCTGTCGGATAGGCCGTCGCCATCGATCGCTCGGCGCTCGGGCGTGACCAGTTCGTTCCAGTGCTTGCGCGGCGCGTCGTCGTCCAGCATCGGCGCACCCACCGGCTGGTGCGCATCGATGAAGCCCGCGTAGACGTGATGCTCGGGGTAGTGCCAATGCCGCGCGGGCGCGTCGCCGACTCGGCGGGCGTCCTCGAACACGCCGACGATCTCGCCGCCCTCGATCACGATGGCTGCATCTTCGAGCATCGTGCCCGGCTCGGTGTGCACAAACGCGGCGTGCAGCACGTGGCGATCGGGCGGGGCCACGCGCGGTCCGTTGGCCGGAGCGGACAACGGCGAATCGCTGGACGGCTGCCCAGCGCCGGCGAGCATCGCAGCGGCCGACACGCAGACAGCAGAAGACAACACTTTGAACAGAGGCATGTGTGCAGCGTACTGCCGCAGTCGTATTGACAAACCAGTCGCAAGAGCAGCGGCGTTTGTGTCCGCTTCGTTCCAAAAAAAAACAGACCCCCAGAAAGATCCGGGGGTCCGAGGAGGGGGGTCTTGTTGGCGAGCGGGGTGCTCGCTTAGAGTCTTTACGACCATGCGGGCTGGAGGTTCCGCACACAT
>JBCCQU010000368.1:0-2874 GCA_039208875.1 Planctomycetota bacterium | reverse complement strand
GCCTTGGTCAAACGAGACGGCGAGGTTGTCGACACGCAGCATGGGCTTGTCGTCGCCGCCGACACTTGTGGGGCCGGAGAGCTGCGGAGATGTCGTGGAGGAGGCGGTGGTCATGTGGTCTCCGGCGTGCGCTCAGACACGGGCTTTCTTGAGCTTGGGATCGATGGCATCGCGTAGCGTCTCGCCGATGAGGTTGTATGCGAGGACTGTGAGGAAGATGGCCACGCCCGGGAAGATGGCGAGCCACCACACGAACTCGCCGACCTGGTTGGTGGCGTCGGCGAGTAGCTTGCCCCAGCTCGATTGGTTCACTGGGCCGAGGCCGAGGAAGCTCAGGATGGCCTCAGCGAGAATCGCCGACGCGATGGCGAACGAAGCCTCGACGAGCACCGGCGTCACGCCGTTGGGCAGCATGTGCTTGAACAGCACCGAATGCAGCGGCAGGCCCACAGACCGTGCGGACTGCACGAAGTCCTGATCGCGGAGCTTCATGAACTCGGCGCGCACAAAGCGTGCAGCCCCGGTCCACGAGACGAGGCCGATGAGGATCATGGTGACGTAGGTGTTGCGCGGCAGGACGCCGGCTGCGACGATCAGCAGGAACAGCACCGGGATGGCCATGAAGACTTCGACGAGGCGGTAGAGGACGAGATCGACCCAGCCGCCGAAGTAGCCCATGAGGGCACCGAGCGTGACGCCGATGACGACCGCGATGGATGTGCTGACAAGGCCGATGGAGATCGACAGGCGGCAGGCGTGGATGGTCTGGGCGAGCACGTCTTGTCCGAGCGAGTCGGTACCGAGTGCGTAGATTGCGACGGGCTGATCGGTGAACCATTCAACCGCTGCGCCGAGTGTGGTCACGGTGCCGTCGTCGACGACCGCGCCGAAGCGGTCGATGAGCGCACCGGGCGGCTCCTGCAACAGGCGACCCGCGAAGCGAATCTCCGTCGCGAAGTCGTCGACGATTTGATCGGTGATCGGGACGTCGGCGAGGAAGATCGCCTCGTCGGCCTGGCTCGCGCTGAGGTATCGAGGATCGTCGCGGAAGGCGAGGCCGTCGCGGCGGGCGACGGCGGCCACCGTGTTATCGATGATGGGCTTGTAGACGTTGGAGCCGGGGGCCTTGATGTCGGTCGAGGAGTCGCCGCGTTGGGGGGCGAATGGCAGCAGCGTGAAGACGGCTGAGGCCTCGCCGCGCGCAATTTCCTGGCGGTATTGGAAGCGATCGAACGCCGGCTGCCATGTGGCCGCCAATACCCATGTGCAGGTGAGAGCGGTGGCGAAGACCACGACGAATCGCTGCTCGATGCGCGTGATGAACGGGATGCAGAGGAACAGCAGGCCGGCGACGGCTGAGCTTGCGATCGCGCCGATGAGGGCGGTGAGCGTGACGCCGTTGATCTCGTTCTGTGCGAGTTGCTGGAGCGTTTGCGAGCTATCGATGGCGTAGCGGGCGCCGAACGACGCGAGGAGCGTAACGCCGACCTGCAGGGCTGCGAAGAACATGACGCGGAGGCGGACATCGCGGCCTGTGCGCATGGGCAGGAACAACACAGCGAGCGCGACGATGGAGCCGATGAGCAGCAGCCAGTCCATCGAGGTGAGGGAGTCGACGAGCGGCGATGTGACGCTCTCGACCGAGCCGTCGGCTGCGAGCTTGCGGTAGATGATGGGATGGCCGCTGGCGATGAGCGGTGCGACGACGGCGAAGAAGGCAACGATACCGAGCCACGAGAGGCCGAAGATGGCGCGCGGGCTGCGGATGGTCTGATCCCACGCTTCGGCCCAGAAGCCTCGGGCTTCTCGGTGGCCGATGCCCTGCATCAGTTGCACGCCGGTGACCGCCTCGGGCGTTGCGGTGCGGGTTGTTGCGTCTTGGTTGGTCACTTGTAGCTGATCCGTGGGTCTGCAGCCGCGTACAGGATGTCGGCAAGGAGCAGTGCGAGCATGTTGACGAGTGCGATGATGAGTGCGTTGGCGAGGAGGACTTCGCGGTCGCGAAGGTAGATGGCATCGAGCAGGAGGCTGCCCATGCCGGGCACGCTGAAGACGCGTTCGACGACGACCGAGCCGCCGAGCATGGCGGGGAAGATCGTGACGAACATGGTGATGAGTGGGAGCAGGCTGTTGCGGAAGACGTGTCGGGTGAGGACGACCGAGCCGGCGACGCCCTTAGCGCGTGCTGTGCGCACGTAGTCGGCGGAATAGTTCTCGAGCATGGCCGCCCGCGTTTGCTTGCTGAGCACCGCGAACTGTGCGTACACGAGGCAGGCGACGGGCAGCGCGGCGTGCCAGAGCGTGTCGAGGATGTAGCCGCGTTGGAAGTCGCCGTTGGCTTGGGTGGGGAGGAAGGTCATGTCGCCGGACTCGCGGGCGTGCAGGCCGTTGACGGGGAAGGCGCCGAGGCCGGTGACCTCGTTGGCGAGGTAGCCCATGGCCAGCGTGCCGGCCCAGACGATGGGGATGGACCAGAGCGCGACGAAGAGCGCACCGAGGCCGACATCGGCGAAGCTGCCCTTGCGGGCGGCGGCCAGCATGCCCGACGGGATCGCGATGAGATAGACGATCGGGAAGGCGATGATGTTGAGCAGCAGCGTGACCGGCAAGCGATCGGCGATGAGCTCGGTCACGGGCTTGCGCGAGATGAACGACTGGCCGAGATCGGGCGGGGCGAGATGCACGACGCCTGGAACGATCGGCAGTCCGGCCTCGTCGAAGGGCTTGGCGTCGAACACGGCTTGCAATCGTTCGCGCGCGTCGGCCGCGGCGGCGTAGGTCTCGAGCATTTCGGCAGCGGCTTCTGGAAGACCGTCATTGCCGGCGCCGGTGAGGTGCTCGCGAGCGACGGCTTCGGGGATATCTTTGAGGCGG
>JBCCQU010000367.1:0-2880 GCA_039208875.1 Planctomycetota bacterium | reverse complement strand
TGTCGGTGTCCTTGGCGATGTACAGGCCGTTGAGCTCCGAGCCGCTGCTTGCCTGGATGTCCGCGTTGTCGTTGTCGCCGAAGTTGGTGCCGACGTTCTGCACAGCGAGTTGCGTGTAGCCGTCGCTGTTGATGCTGCCATCGAGCGCTGGCGTCGTGTTGGTCAGCGAGCTCAGGTCGATGGTGACGAATTGATCGCCGGGAAAGGCGATGTCGTTCGAGAAGTCTGTCTCGGACGTGATCGATGGCGTGAATGCTGTTCCGTAGCCGGGCAGCGCTTGGTTCGAGATCGTTTCCATGTTGGCGTTGGTGATCATCACCTGCAGGCGAATCGTCTCCGACCCGGTGAGGCCGTGCTCGCTGAAGGGAATCGCGAGCTCGAAACCGGTCTCGACGGCGCCGGGGTCGCCGATCGCAAAGGGATCGCAGCCGCTCGGACCGGGGTTGGTTGCGTCGCCGAACTGCGTCGGATTGGTGTTGACCCAGATCGGGCTGCCGTACGCCGCATCGAGCGATCCATCAACGGTGACCGCCTGGCCCGATGCGATGCTCGCAGCAAGACCGGCAGCGGAAAGCAAACAAAGACTCTTCGCCATCACAAAACTCCCTCAAACTTTCAGGTATGCATCGGGACGTCCACCCCGGTGGCAGCATCGGATGCAGAACGCCTCAAATATAGCTTGATCCGCTCTTTAGATCGATCGGTTGCAGCATAGATCACGCGCAAAGATCACCACGCATCGCTCGTGAGTAATGCTTCAGATCGTCGGTGTTCGACGGCGGAACACGTGCGTGCAGAGTGTCTGGCACTGTGCAAGACGGTCGCGAACTCAACGCAGCGATCGCAATGATCGGTTTAGCTGCAAGCAACAAACAAACATGCGGAACAGATCCGCAAATTTTCGCTATAGTCGTTTGGTTATCGACACATCAGCAGATTCCGGGAGAAGCCTGTTATGCACACGCGGCCGCGACTGAGCGCGTTCACACTTATCGAGTTGTTGGTCGTCATTGCGATTATCGCGCTGCTGATCGGAATCCTGCTGCCGGCATTGGGTCAAGCCAGAGCTGCTGCGCAATCCGCAGCCTGCCTCGCCAACTCGCGGTCGTTCGGACTCGCAGCCACGCTGTACGCCAACGACAACCGCGAGTGGTTCCCCGGCGCGTTCACCAGCTTCGACGGCACCTCGGCGTTCAAGCCCGGTGCCGGCACGCAGCGATTCCTCGATCAGCAGTGGCAATACGGCGGTTTGGCCGGCCTCTTCAGCTTCGAGCAATTCGGCGAGAACCTCGTCCCGTCGAGTTTTGACAGGACCGGCTTCATCGATGTCGCAGCCGGCGGCGTTGCGTACGCCGAGCAACCGGCGCTCGCGCCATACGTCGAGAGCTTCGACTGGCTCTACTGCCCGTCAGACCAAGGCGAAACGTGGTTCCGTCAAGTCGGCGGCGCGGGACCCGGCACGACGGCGTTCACCGGCAGCCTTGAGCACGAACCGCCCGGCTCGGAGCGAGAAGTCGTCGGCTACAACATCAGCTACATGTACTACGTCGGCTTCAAGGCCGATGAGCCGGCGCTGGTGAGCCCCGCCCCGCTGTTCGGCGACGAAACCAATTGGAACGATGTCAGCACCGAGGCGTTCTACGGCAATGCCGATCAGGCAACGCTCGACGCTAACGGCGCCGAGCGGGGCTTCTATGGCAAGGAAGACAACCACAGCGACCGCGGCGGCAACTGGGTCTTCACCGATGGACACGCCGAATTCCTCACCGGCGACATTCAGAACACGTTCTTCGGCGAGCTCAGCCCTGGTGAACAGAACTCGCAGAACGTCAACCTGATTGACGAGACCCGCAGCCAACGCATCCAGGCGATCGACTGAGTCGCCCCGCTGCTGCCGGCCAAATCACTCAGCCGGAAACAACTCGATAAGCGCTTGCTCGAAGCGGCTGCCCCATGTCGCTTCGTTGTGTCGGCCATCTTCATCGAGCACATAGCGGAAACCCGGCGACGCGGGCTGAGCAGCCTGCGACAGCTCGAACGCGGCTGTCTGCACGCGTTGGTTGGCTTCATTCTCGGCAGCGTCTGCGTCGACCTCGAATCGGCCCATGTTGAGCAAGACACGCTGCCGCCAGGCAAAGCTGGTCGGCTCAAACAAAATCTGCCAGTACGAGGGATCCTCGCTGAACGAAAGCGTCGGGCTTTCGGCGAGCACCTTGCCGATCTGCGCGTTGAAGTCGCGCGAAGCGATGTACAGCGAGATCAGTCCGCCCATCGATGCACCGCCGATGCCCCGGTCAGCTGATCGCGTGCTCGTGCGGAAGGCGCGGTCGACACGCGGCACGAGCTGGCTGTAGAAGAATCGGCGATACGCCTCGCCACCTGCGGCCACATCAAGCTCAGGCGTAGGCAGCGGGAGGTACTCGCTCAGTCGCGCGGCGCCAGCGTGCGGAATACCGACGATGATGAGCGGCTCGACTTTGCCCTCTTCGATCAATCGTGCGGCCGTCTCATCGGCACCCCATTCCTCAGGTCCGCCGGGCATGGTGTCGAACAGGTTTTGGCCGTCGTGCAGGTAGAGCACCGGATACCGCCGGTCAGCGTTGGCTTCATCGAAGTAACCCTCGGGCAGCCACACCAGCAGTTCGCGGATGCTTCCCGCAGCGTCTCCCCCGCCGCCGGCGATTTCCAAGCGTCGCAGCGTGCCGGCTGACACCTCAACCGGAAGCGATGCGCCGTCCTGGCCGAACGTCACAGCTCCGTCGCGTTGATCGGCGAAGGCCGGGATCGTGAACTCGTACACGGTCGGCTGGCCCGGCGTCACGCGATCGGCCGACACCGGCTCGAGCACGCGGTTGCCGATGTCGCCGAGTTCGGCATCGA
>JBCCQU010000366.1:0-2902 GCA_039208875.1 Planctomycetota bacterium | reverse complement strand
GGCGTGTGATCGTGAGTCTTTGGCTTGTGCGTGAGATCTTCATGCAGGGAGGACTGGAAGCGTGAGCTTTGCCAAGCAGATGCCGATGCCTCGCGGACGGGCTGAGAATCTCGCCGTGATCTTCGGCGATCAACTCGATCACGACGCCGGCTTGCTCAAACGGCTCGATCCTGACAACGACGTCATCCTGATGGCTGAGGTCGATGGCGAGCAGGAAGAAGGCCCGAGCCACAAGGTGCGCACGGCTGTGTTCTTCGCAGCGATGCGTCACTACGCGCTGTGGCTCAGCGAGCGGGGGTTCCGCGTGCGGTATGTCCGCGTTGATAGCCGCGGCAATACACAGTCGCTGGAGGGGGAAATTGATCGTGCAATCGAAGCGCACAAGCCGCAGCGGTTGCTGGTGACGCATCCGGGCGACTGGCGCGTGATGGAAACGCTCGACGCGATCGACGCGGTCGATGTCGAGGTGCTGGATGATGAGCACTTCTACACGACGCCGTCTGAGTTTGCCGAGTGGGCGGACGGCCGAAAGAGCCTGGTAATGGAGTTTTTCTATCGTGAGCAGCGGAAGAAGCTGGGCATCTTGATGGATGGCAAGCAGCCGACCGGCGGCGAGTGGAACTACGACAAGGATAATCGCGAGTCATTCAAGTCGGAGCCGGGCGTGAGAGCCCCGTACTCGCCCGAGCCGGATGAGATCACCGCTGAGGTCATCTCGCTCGTCAACAGCAGGTACGCGGATGCTCCGGGGCGGCTCGACGAAAGCAACTGGATCTGGCCGGTGCGTCGCGACAAGGCGCTGCGTGCGCTCAGAGACTTCGTCGAGCATCGGCTCGCTGACTTTGGGCCGTTCGAGGACGCGATGTGGACCGGCGAGCACACGCTGTTTCACTCGCTGCTAAGCGTGCCATTGAACCTTAAGCTGCTGAATCCGCGCGAGTGCGTGGATGCTGCGCTGGAAGCGTTCAAAGCCGAGAAGGCGCCGCTCAACTCTGTTGAAGGCTTCGTGCGGCAGCTCATCGGCTGGCGTGAGTACATCCGTGGCGTGTACTGGTTCGAGGGTGCGGACTATCGCGACCGCAACTTCCTCGGGCAGGACGGGGACTTGCCGGAGTTTTACTGGAACGGTGAAACCGACATGAAGTGCATGAGCGAGTGCCTGGCGCCGGTGCTCGATCACGCATGGTCGCATCACATTCCGCGGCTGATGGTGCTGTCCAATTTCGCGATGATCGCGGGTGTTGCGCCGCGTGCGATCGGCGACTGGTTCTACGGCATGTATGCCGACGCGGTGGATTGGGCGACGACACCCAACACGATCGGCATGGGTTCATACGCGGATGGCATTCCTGGCAAGCGCGAACCCGTGGTGGGCACCAAGCCGTACGCAGCGAGCGGCAAGTACATCTCGCGGATGAGCAATTACTGCAAGCACTGCAGCTACGACGTGAAGAAGCGGACCGGCAAAGACGCGTGCCCGTTCAATACGTTCTACTGGGACTTTCTTATTCGGCACGAAAACCGATTCTCCAAGAACAATCGGATGGCGATGATCATGAAGAACGTCAAGCGGCTCAAGAAAGACGACCGCGTCGAGATCACGACGAGCGCGAAATCACTGCGTGAGAAGTTTGGTGTTGCCCCCGCGAAGGTGTCGGCATGAGGCCACTGGTGTGGTTTCGGACAGACCTGCGGGTAAGCGACAACACGGCATTGCACGAAGCCGCGGCTGCGGCGAAGCGAGGCGTCGTCGCGGTGTTCGTCGTGTGCGCGCAGCAGTGGCGTGACGAGCACGACTGGGGCCCGATGAAAGCTGACTTCATGCTGCGGAACGTCGCGCAGCTTTCGGAGTCGCTCAGCAAACGCAACATCGCGCTGCGCATGGTGCGTTGCAAGACTTTTGACGACGTGCCGAAAGCACTCGTCAAGCTTGCGAAGGCTGAAGAGTGCGACGCGCTGTACTTCAACGACGAGCACGAGCTCAACGAGCGGCGGCGTGACGAAGCAACGGAGGATGCGTTCGACTCTGCTGGCATCGATGTGCATCGCTTCAACGACGCGACCATATTTGAGCCGGGGAGCGTGCTGACCGGCGACGGCCGAACGTACACGGTGTACTCGCCGTTCAAGAAGCGGTGGAAAGCGCAGTGGCAGGACGGCGACGAGCGGCCGGTGCTTGCTACACCGAAGAAGCAGGCCGAGATGATCGGCAAGCCGGACGATGTGCCGTCGGTCGACGAACTCAAGGCGTTCGATACCTCGCGCGAGCACGCGACGCGACCCGACTTATGGAAGGCTGGCGAGAGTGTCGCATCGGGCTTGCTGGGCGCGTTCGTGCAGCATCGCATCGACGACTACAAGGCCGACCGCGACTATCCGTGGAAGCCCGGAACGAGTGGGCTGAGTCCGTACCTCGCAGCGGGCGTGCTGTCGCCGCGGCAATGCCTTAGCGCCGCGATGGATGCCAACAACGGCAAGCTCGATGCTGGCAGCGAGGGCGCGGTGGGATTCATCGATGAGATTCTGTGGCGGGAGTTCTACCACCATCTCACCGCGCGCGTCGATCGGCTTAGCATGGGCAGGAACTTTCGGCCCGAGTACGACGATCTGGATTGGGACGAGGACGACGACCGGCTCGAAGCGTGGCAGAACGGCCAGACCGGGTATCCGATCGTTGACGCGGCAATGCGTTGCCTGAACGCGACCGGCTGGATGCACAATCGGCTGCGCATGGTTGTGTCGATGTTCCTCACCAAGCATCTGTTCCTGCACTGGCGGCACGGCGAGCGATACTTCTGCAACAAGCTCGTCGACCTCGACTACTGCTCGAACAACGGCGGCTGGCAGTGGTCCGCATCGACCGGCACCGATGCGCAGCCTTACTTCCGGATTTTCAATCCGC
>JBCCQU010000365.1:0-2908 GCA_039208875.1 Planctomycetota bacterium | reverse complement strand
GCGGCGCGAGCCACGCGATGAATAACCGCTGCCGCAGATCAAACCCGACGCCGATCGTCGAAAGCCACACGCTCACCGGCCGCACGATAAAGATCAGCGTCGCAACGAACACCGCCGCCGGCCAGTCGATCAGCCGCAGGTCATCCGGCGCGAGCCGAGCGCCCAGCACAACAAACAACGCCGAGATCAGCAAGATCCGGAGGTTCTCCTTGAACTCGAGGATGTGCCCGACGTTGGCCCGCCGCTGATTCGCCAGCGCGATGCCCATCACGGTCGTCGCGAGCAGCCCCGATTCCTTCTGCACCGTGTCCGCCGCCACAAAGATCGCAACGACCAGCAACAGCGAAACCGGATTCTGCAAATGCTCCGGGATCCAGTACCGCTGCATCGCGATTGCCAGCAGCCATGCCGCGAGCAAGCCGAGCCCGCCGCCAACAACGACGGTCGTCGCGATCGCCATGGCCACCGCCATCGCGCCCGCCGCCGCCGTGCCATCCGCAGCGTTCACCGCCAGAATCGCTTCGTACACCAGCACCGCCGCGAGCGCACCGACCGGGTCGATCACGATGCCTTCCCACCGCAGCACTGCCGCCGAAGGCCCCCGCGGCCGAATGTGACTGATCAACGGCCCGACCACCGTCGGCCCCGTCACAACCATGATCCCGCCGAGCAGCGTCGCAATCGCCGGCGGCATGTCCAGCAGCCACCAAGCGCTTAGCCCCGCAAGCACCCAGGTCGCGACCGCACCGATCGAGACCAGCCGCCACACCGCGCCGCCGGTCCCGGCGATCTCTCGGAATCGCAGCGACAGCCCACCCTCGTACAGAATCAGCCCGACCGAAATCCCCACCAGCGATAGAAGCAAATCCTCGCCGATGATCGAGTCCGGGTCGAGCAGCGCCTCACCGGTCAGCCAAGCCGCGACCGGCCCAACCACCAACCCCGACGCGAGCAGCAGCAGGATCGAAGGCACACGGACTCGCCACGCGAGCCACTGCGCAGCCACGCCGAGCACAACAATCAGGGTTATCGTCCACGCGGGGCTTTCCACGGAGCGCCATCGCCTCCATACTGAGTGGCGGAATAGGAGACGGCCCGTGGCCGAAGCAAAAAGAATACCGACATCCAGCCAACACCGAGTCTGGCTCGTGCGTCACGCCACCGCCGAGCCGACCGGCCCCGACGGACTCGACGCCTCCCGCCGCCTTGCAGACGTCGGCCACGACGAAGCCGCGAGCCTTGCGAAGCAAATCGCAGCGGCAGAGCCCAAGCCACGCCGCATCATCGCAAGCCCGGCAGTGCGCGCACAGCAAACCGCGATACCCATCGCTGAAGCACTCGGCCTTACGCTCGAAACCGAAGCCCGCATCGCCTGCAACCGCCCGACACCCATCGCCCGAGACGCGGTCAGCCAAAGCACCGACGGCACGATGTACGTCGGGCACAATCCAACCCTCGGCGAGCTCCTCGGCACCATGGTCGGCGGCATCGCTGCACCACCCGCCCGCTTCCGCAAAGCGCAGGCATGCCTGCTGACATCCGCAGCCGATTCGCCGCAGCCGGGCGACTGGACCGTCGAAATCCTCCTGCAAGGCTGATCAATCACAAAGGCCGCCTCGGCCTCAATCGATTCTCGACCACGACACGGCTCCGAAAACACCACAGCCTGCGCGCACGATCGCTACCTTGCCTTCAGCCAACCCCCGACCGGACCGGGCGACGGCTATCGCAGCACCAACAGGGGAACGAAATGGCATCCATCATCGTCGTGCAAGGGCCCAACAAGGGCGACTACTACCCGATCAACAAGCAACGCGTCACGGTCGGTCGCCTGGCCGAGTGCACCATTCAGCTCGTCGACAACGCCGTGAGCCGCGAGCATGCGCTCATCGAGTACGCGCAAGGAGCGAGCAGTATCACCGTGACCGATCGCGGCTCATCGCACGGCGACTCGGTCAACGGCAGCAAGATCGACGGTTCGACCCAGGCCGGCGACGGCGACGAGATCGAACTCGGCGAGTCCAAGCTGCTCTTCACCACCCGAGACTTCCCCGACCGCGAGAGTGCGCTCAAGGACGTGCACCTCAAGCGCTGGTTCGGCGAGGACATCCGCAACACCATGATGTAGCCCAAACGCCCCCGGGAGGATTCGAACCTCCGACCGTCGGATTAGAAGTCCGGTGCTCTATCCAGCTGAGCTACGAGGGCTGCACGACGTAACAAAGGTAGCCCAATCGCTGAGCGCATGCCGATAGCTATTCGATGATCCGTGCCCTCCTTGCTCTGTTTTCGTCGGTTGCATTCGCACACGCTTCCGTCCTTGCTGCTGAACACCAACCGCCGGACATCCGTGTCGCCGTCGTCGACCTCGGCGATATCCGATCCGATGCGCTCGTCGACGGCTCTCACCCTCGCCTCCGGGGCGCAGCTGAGATGCTCCATCGGCTCCGCCCCAACGCAGTCCTGCTGCTCGGCATCGCGTACGACCGCCCCGGCGTCGACGGCTACGTCGAAGCAGATGGCCCCGGAGCTAACGCAAGCCGCTTCGTCGAGCACTACCTCCGCACGCCGCAGGCCGCGGGCCTCCGAGCCATCGACTACGAAACCTTCGTCGCACCAGTGAACTCAGGCATGCCCAGCGGCTTCGACCTCGACAACGACGGCTCGGTCACGACCGAGTTTCCACCCATCGACCCGACGCAGCAAAGCATCGATGCGCCAGACAGCGCGCGCCGATCCGACGAAGCAGCGAGCTACTCCGGCGACGCTTGGGGCCCCGGCTCGTTCCCGGGCCAGCGCGGCATGGCCCTGCTCGTCGATCCCCGTCTCGAAATCCTGCGAGACCAAGCACGCACCTTTCAGCGTCTGCCGTGGTCATTCATGCCCGGAGCCTTTCTGCCCGAGCCAG
>JBCCQU010000364.1:0-2909 GCA_039208875.1 Planctomycetota bacterium | reverse complement strand
CGTGCCGTCGCGGCCGACGACGACCGCAGCTGCGGCCGAGTCCTGCGTGCTGAAGATGTTGCACGAAGCCCAACGCACCTCGGCGCCGAGATCAACGAGCGTCTCGATCAGCACAGCCGTCTGCACCGTCATGTGTAGCGAGCCCGCGATGCGGGCGCCCTTGAGCGGCTGCTGATCCTTGTAACGGCGGCGGAGCTCCATCAGGCCGGGCATCTCGTGCTCAGCGAGGCGGATCTCGTTGCGACCGTCCTTGTGCAGGTTGAGGTCGGCAACTTTGAAATCGAGTGCGGTTGCGGTCGTGGTCATGCTCTGAATCCCTTCGCGATGGTTTCGATTCGCGTGTGTAAGCAAGAAAGCTCCGGCTACGGCTTCGGCCGTGCCGTGGCGACAAACAGTCCGGGGCCGGTCGCGTCGGCGCGATCCGGCAGTGTGCGATAAATCGGCGTGTGGAAGCCGGCATCGATCAGCGCCGATGCGATCTCCTCTTCGCCAAAGCCGAGATGCACATGGCTCATCCGCTCGCGATACTCGCTCCGGCGGTGGGGCACCATGTCGATGATCGCGAGCACGCTGTCACGCTTCGGCTTGAGAATGCGGTGTGCCTCGGCAAACACCGGGCGGATATCTGGAATGTGATGCAGCACCAACACGGAGATGGCTGCATCGACAGAACCGTCCGCGAGGTCGAGGGCCGTGAGATCGGTTTCGTGAAATGACACGTTGTCGACGTTGCCGAGGCGCTTCTTAGCCGCGGCCAACATCTCCGGTGATTGGTCGATCGCAAACACCTCGCTTGCGATCGGGGCGAGGTGAGCAGCAGCATCACCCGTGCCGCAACCAAGATCGGCGATGGTCCAGTCGCTCGGAATGAGCGAGAGCAGGCCGGCGGTCATGAAGCCGTCGCCGAACAGCGAGCGGCGGATGTCGTCCCACGTTCCCGCGACGCGACCGAAGTACTCGCGGCTATCCACCGGTCGCTCAGCAAGCACAGCAGCCAGCCGACGTCGATCGTCGTCGAACAGACCCTCCGCATCGAGATCGTCACGCACCGTGACCCACAGCTCGCGGGCGGTCGGGTCGAGTTCGTCGTGCAGCAGCCGATAACGCGTAGACGGCCCCTCGTTGCGGCGGCTCAGCCAGCCGCCCTCCACGAGGATTCGAAGGTGCCTGCTGACGGTTGATTGCGGCAGTTGCAGCGTCTTGGCCAGCTCACCGACGCTCAACTCCTCAGCCTCGGCCAACCGCGCAAGCCGAGCCCGCGTCGCATCGGCGAGGTCGGCAAGGCGTTGCAGCGTCGGGATGGGAGTGATTGTTCGCTTCATCCGGATAGACGGATAAAGCATACGTCGGCAATTGCTGCGGTCAAATTCAGCCGCTGCCGGGATTACGGCGTGTATTCACCTCGCGGGAACAGGCGAAAACCAGGGCCCGGCACTTCACCCAGTTGCCTCAGGCGAGGTGCGGCCTCGGCATCCGCCGGATTGAACCACAAGATCATCCGCAATCGCGCGATCTCGTTCGGCGTGTCGCCGACCCGTCGATACAGCGACGCCAGCCGACGCTGCGGCTCGGGATCGAGCGTGGTGGCCAGATTCCCCGCCTCCACATACGCACGCTCGGCCTCGTCGGCGTGGCCCGCGCGGAAGGCGTAGTCGCCGAGACGGACATAGGCCGGCCAACGCTCGCCCTTCGGCGGAATGGCGTCGCGGAGCACCGCGTACATCGTCTCAAGATCGCGAGTCGCGATCAGGCCATCCGCGTACGCCTCCAAATAGGTCGCGTTGTCCGGCACGGCCTCGTACGCGAGGAACAACTGTTCGCGGGCTGCCCCTGGCTCGCCGGCCTCGAGCAGTACCTGCCCGAGCTCGTAGCGATACAGCGGATTGCTCGGATGACGCTCCACAACTGCACGGCGGCTGGCGATGGCGGCATCGAAGTCGCCGACAGCTCGCGCGTTGTTCGCATCGGCTCGCAGCTCGGGGGTCGTTGTCTGGCAACCGCTCAGAGCGAGCAACGGAGCCAGAGCAAGGGCTAGGAGTAGTGAAGTTCGGCGTCGGTAAGTCGGCTCTGGCATTGGTGGTCCTCAGCGGTTGGGTGCAAGTGTACGGCAGTGGCGCTAGCGTGCGGAATGCTGCGCACAGTGCTGCTGCGTCACACGCTGACGGATGGCTCAGCCCACTTCGATTGGATGCTCGATCTGGTTGGCTCGGGCGACGATGACACGCGATCGCTGCGCACGTTCCGGGTTGCTCTCGACGCGGGCCGGCCCGATCGCGATGGCGCGTTCGAGGCCGAGCTGATACCGGATCACCGCCGGCGTTACCTGTGGTACGAGGGGCCGATCTCCGGCGACCGGGGCGACGTCCGCCGCGAGGCTGAGGGCACGTTTGTGCTTGTTCGGGACCAAGCAGCGAGGCTGCGGATTGTGGTCGACTTCGGCGCCGGCCCGATCGCGTGGTTGGGCGAGCCGTTGGGCGACGGCCCGGTCTGGCGATTCACTCGCGACGCCGATACCAGCCGATAGCCCACCCATGTGTGGTATTGCGGGCGTCATAGCTGCGGGTGAGAGCAAGCTCGTAATCGAGCCGAAAGCGATCGATGCGATGCGCGATCGGCTCGCGCATCGCGGCCCGGATGACGCGATGACATGGCGCGGTGCGCACGCTGCGATCGGATTTCGCAGGCTGGCCATCCGCGATACGTCCGAGGCCGGTCGGCAGCCGATGCTGACGAGTGACGGCAGGTATGTGCTTGCGTTCAACGGCGAGATCTACAACGACGCCGAACTCCGCCGCGAGCTTGGTAGCGATGGGGTGGTGTTCCGATCGGGCTGTGATGCCGAGACGCTGCTGACGCTGTTGGAGCGCTATGGCGTGCAAGGTCTGCAGCGTGTGCGCGGCATGTTTGCG
>JBCCQU010000363.1:0-2912 GCA_039208875.1 Planctomycetota bacterium | reverse complement strand
GAGCCGGTCGAGATGGCGCGGGCGATCCGCGAGAAGATCAAATCGGAGACTGGTCTGACGGCGTCGGTTGGTGTTGCGCCGAACAAGTTCTTGGCCAAGTTTGCGAGTGATCTCGACAAGCCGGACGGTCTGACGTTGCTGTGGTCGGCGGATGTCGAGCGGGTGCTTTGGCCTCGGCCGATCACCGACATCTTCGGCATCGGTGAGGCGTCGGCGCGGAAGCTGCACGGCCTCGGCGTGCGCACGATCGGGCAGATCGCGGCGATGCCGATCGAGACGCTGCGCAGTGCGCTCGGCGATAAGACACGCGACGGGCAGACCGGCTGGGCTGATCGGTTGCATGAGCGTGCGCGCGGCATCGACGAGCGGCCGGTGGTGCCGGATCGCCATGCCAAGTCGGTCGGGCATGAGCAGACGTTCGGCGAGAACCTCGGCGATCCGGAAGCCGTGCGGCGGTTCCTGCTTCGGCAGACCGAGGCAGTTGGGCGCCGATTGCGGGCAAAGGGCCGGGCCGGGCGGACGGTGACCGTGAAGATCCGCTTCGGCGACTTCGAGACCATCACGCGCGCGACGACGCTCGATGAGGCGACCGATCGCACGGACGAGCTGTGGCGGGCGGCGCTGGCGACGTTTGACGCGTGGGCGGCGTCGAGCTTTCGGCCGGTGCGGCTGGTGGGTGTGTCGGTGTCGGGGCTTACAGCAGCGAGTGAGCCGCGGCAGGCGGGCTTGTTCGGAGCGGAAACCGACGAGCGATCGGGGCGGCTGGACGAGGCTGCCGACGCGATCGCGAAGAAGTTCGGCAAGGATGCCATCACGCGCGCGCGGAGCCTGCGACGCGAGTGAGTTGCCAGGCTCGGTGCAGGTTGCGCGCTTTCGAGCGAAAGATACGGTGCGTGATTATCGGCACCGGGTATTTCGTTGCGCGTCGGTGATGGCTGTTGCAATGGCGGTCGATGTTTCGCGTCATGCAGAGCAAGCAGGCTTCGGTTGACGCGACGCGTATCTCAGCGATCTCGGTGCTCGGTATTCGAGATACGCCTGCCGAGCGGACGTTTGATGACATCGTGGAGGTGGCTGCGAGTCTGTTCGATGTGCCGATCTCGCTGGTGTCGCTGGTCGAGCTCGAGCATCAGTGGTTCAAGGCGTGCGTGGGTCTCGACGCGAACGAGACATCGCGCGAGGTTTCGTTTTGTTCGCACGCGATCGCGCAGGATGATGTGTCGCGGGTGTTCGTTGTGCCTGATGCGACGAAGGATCCGCGGTTTGCTGATAACGCGTTGGTGACGGGGCCGCCGCATATACGGATGTATGCGGGTGCGCCGCTGGTGACTTCGGCCGGCGTGCCGATCGGGTCGCTGTGCGTGATCTCGCCCGAGCCGCGGCAGCCGAGCGAGCGTCAACTCAAGGCGTTGTCGGTTCTCGCGAGGAATGCTGTCGCGCAGATGGAACTGCGACAGGCGAGGATCGAGGCGGACAGGGCGAACGCTGCAAAGAGCCGGTTTTTGTCGGCGATGAGTCACGAGATTCGCACGCCGCTGAACGGCATCATTGGCTTCGCGGGCCTGCTGCAAGACCCCGAGCAACAGCAAGACCCCAGCACCGTTGCCGAGTGGATCGGCGTGATCCATGGCAGTGCGCAGCACCTGCTCACGTTGCTCAATGATGTGCTCGATCTCTCGAAGATGGACGCGGGCGAGGTAGACGTTGCGCTCGCGGCGGCCAATCCGCGCGAGGTGATCTCAGAGTCGGTGCTGATTTTGCAATCGCGTGCTGAGGAGCAGGGCATCGCGCTCGATGTGAACTTTGCCGACAGCGTGCCGACCGCGATTCGCACGGACGCCACGCGGCTTCGGCAGATCGTCATGAATCTTGTCTCGAACGCGGTGAAATTCACAGAGCGCGGCGGCGTGCATGTGCAGGTGGATGGCGATGAGGCCGACGGGCAGCCGGTGATCCGCGTCGAGGTGAAGGACACCGGTATCGGCATGACGCCGGAGCAGGTCGAAAATGTCTTTGCGCCGTTCAAGCAGGCTGACAAGACCATCGCTGAGCGTTTCGGCGGCACGGGGCTCGGGCTGTCAATCTCGCGGGAGCTTGCGCGGCGGCTCGGTGGCGATATCACCGTCGCGAGTGCCAAGGGTGTCGGCAGTGCATTCACACTCACGATCAGCGCCGCGCCGTTGCTGACGCACGAAGCGGTGCCGGCGAGCTGCGTGACCGGGCGGCCGGCGCCGAAGGATCAGCCGCTGTCGGGTTTGTCGGTGCTCGTTGTCGATGATGTCGAAACGAATCGCGATGTGGCTCAGCTCTATCTCGAGCGTGCGGGGGCATCGGTCGCGACCGCAAGCGATGGCGAGGTGTGCCTCGAAGTGTGCGAGAAGCGCAGCTTCGATGTGATCTTGATGGATGTGCAGATGCCCGGCCGCAACGGCATGGAGACCACCGCTGAGCTGCGCCGGCGGGGCGTGACCGATCCGATTCTTGCGCTGACCGCGTTTTCCTCGGGTGCCGATCGCAGCACGTGTCTGCAATCCGGCATGAACGACTTTCTCGCCAAGCCGTTCAACCCGGACATGCTCGTGCAGACCGTTGCGATGTGGTCGTCGGCAGGGGGCGGCGCGACGGCTGAGGAGTGTGAGGACGAAGCGTTGCGCGAGGTCGCGTGCAAGTGGCTCGCGACGCTGCCGGAGAAGCTCGACGATATCGAGCGGTGCCTCGCAGCGGGCGAGCTTGACCAAGCGGGCCAGGTTGCTCACGCTATCAAGGGCGCGGGCGGCACGGTGGGCTTGCCGAGCTTTAACGACGAGGCGATTCGGTTCGAGCGGGCTGTGCTCGGGGGCAATACAGACGCTATGCAGCACAGCCTGAACCAGCTTCGCTCGCTGCACGCAGCGTCGCTAACCGTGCCGCAG
>JBCCQU010000362.1:0-2922 GCA_039208875.1 Planctomycetota bacterium | reverse complement strand
GTCGCGGCCCGTGGTCGAGTCGTTCCTGAAGATCGAGGGCTTGGATCCGGAGGAGTTCAGCAGGCGACCCAGCTTCGAGGATCTGACATCCATCGATCCCGAGCCTCGGCTCACGCTTGAGTATCCGGGGTGCCCCGATGCGTGCAGGTTGGTCGATCTGTTCTGCCCGATCGGGCGTGGTCAGCGCGGGCTGATCGTGAGCCCGCCCAAGGCCGGCAAGACGACGCTGCTGAAAGATCTCGCGACATCGATCCTGAAGAATCACCCCGATGTGTTTGTGGTGATGCTGCTGGTCGACGAACGGCCCGAAGAAGTGACCGACTTCAAGCGCACGTTCTATGGCAAGGCGCTGAAGCGCGACGCCGTCGCGGAGGCCGCAGCCGCTGCACCAACGCCGGATGATGCCGACCTCGCGACGCGGGTGCGGAACATGGATCTCGAAGGCCGGGAGCTGACCGAGTGGGCCGAGCGGACGTGGATCATCGCGTCGAGCAACGACCACGATGTGTCGCGACACGTCGGCGTGAGCACGATGGCGATCGAACGCTGCAAGCGCATGGTCGAGGCCGGTCGCGATGTGGTGGTGGTGCTGGATTCGCTGACGCGGCTTGGCCGGGCGTTCAACCGCTCAAACAAGCACGCCAACAGCGGCCGCACGCTTTCCGGCGGCATCGATTCCAAGGCTCTCGATGTGCCCAAGCAGCTCTTCGGCGCGGCTCGCAACGTCGAAGAGGGCGGCAGCCTGACCATCATCGCGACCTGCCTCGTCGATACCGGCAGCCAGGGCGACCAAGTCATCTTCGAGGAGTTCAAGGGCACCGGCAACATGGAACTGGTGCTCGATCGCAAGGTGGCTGAGCGGCGGCTCTTCCCCGCGATAAATCTTGCAGCCAGCGGCACCCGCAAGGAACACTTGCTCATGGAAGAACGCGAGCTGGCGACCATCACCGCGCTACGCAGGCGGCTGATGAACATGCCGCCGCACCAGCAGATCGAGCAGTTGCTTGCTGCCATGAAGCGGTTTGACAGCAACGCGAAGCTGGTTGGGTCTGCGGGCTGAGCGAGTTTTCAACGCGGAGACGCGGAGGCTTGCGCGGAGCTCGCGGAGTTCAAAGAGTGACTGAACGCGAAGGCCGCGAAGATCACGAAGTAAGGAAACGGTTGAAAGACAAGCCGGCGGCGTGAGCGATTGGCTTTGTCGATGGTGGCACCGGACTCCAGACCGGTGTGCAAATCTGCCACTTGTGGCACAGGCGTCCCGCCCGTGACGGGGTCTACAAGACCCCGCCCCTAAATACAGTGCCTTCGACAGCCTTCGTGTTCTTTGCGACCTTTGCGTTCAAGCAATCGATGAGTCGGCCAGAGTCGGCGTCACTCTTCAAAGTCGGCGTCCGCCTCGCCCAGTTGGCGGTTCAGCCATTCCTTCGCGTCGTTCCAATCCCGCTTCACGGTCCGTGGCGACCTGCCAACCGCGTCGGCGATCTGTTCGATCCGCAGCCCCACGAAGAACCGCAGCATCACCACCTCGTGCAGCCGCGGGTCTTGGTTCTCCAGCTTCTTCAGCACTTCCTCGAGCACCAGCAAGTCACGATCGGCATCGGGCCGCGACGAGAACGCCATATCAAGCGGCACGCGTTGACGCCCGCCGCCTCGCTTGATGGCGTTGCGTTGCCGGGCATCATCGATGAGCAATCGACGCATGGTCTGGGCGATGGCTGCAAAGAAGTGGGCCCGGCTCTGCCACACCGCGTCGGGTGCTTGCAGAATCTTGATGAACGCTTCGTGTACGAGGGCCGTCGGCTGCATGATGCCGGAGCGCGTCTCGTAGCGCATCTGGGCGTGCGCAAATCGGCGGAGGTCGGTGTAAAGCCGCTCGAACATCTCGGTCGAGCCGCCCGGCACCTGCGACGACGCATCGCTCGGCAGCTCGTCGGTCGGCTTTTCGGAGTCGGGCAGTTCGGAGGCCATTGCAGAGAGTCTAACCCGGACGGCTGAGAATGCTTGTCTCGATTACGGACCGCAACGCTCAGCCCGCGGCTTCGTGGATTCGGCACGTGCCGCCCACAGCGTTCTTCTCCAGCATGCTGTATTCAACGATGCCGCGGATCTTGTGGTTTCGGCCGGGCATCATCACGACCGGCTTACCGATGAGATACGCGAAGATGCCGACGTGCAGCCGATCGCTGATGACGAGCCGCGCGCGCCGCAGCAGTCTCAGGAACTCGTCGAAGTCGACAGCGGTCGACAGATCGCCGCGGATGACTTCGATGTCTTGGCTGATGCCTTCGGCAGCCAGGATGTCCGCGAGGTCGCTGCCGCCGCGGGCGTTGACCATCTTCTGCCGCACAGCTTTGAGCGGCTTGCGGATGAACGCGGGCAGCTTCATCGCAAGGCCCGCTGCAGCTTCCGCCGTGCCGCCGGCCGTCGTTCCCTCCTTGTCCGTGCGCATGCAATAGACAACGTGCTCCTCACGGCGGTCGGCGATCTGTTCATCGAGGAACTTGCTGCCGGTCAGCTCGAACGCGAGGTCATCGCTGGTTGAGATCTCCGCAGCGTCGGCGGGCAGCACATCGCGCAGGATCTTCTCGCTGTAGTGTTCGCGGCAGTAGATGGTCACCGGCGCGCGCCCCTGTGCGAGCACAGCCGCGAAGTCGGTCTTGTCGAACCACACGCTGCACGGCGCGATAACCATCGGCGTGTCGGGATGCTCTCGGCGGAGGGCGCTGAGATGCTCGATGCCGGCCTTCCAGATATCGCTGATCGCGAAGCCGCCGTTGATGAGCAGCAGCTCAGCCTCGCCGGGCGTCTTCACGCGATTGGTGCCGATCTTCTCGAGCAGGTGCTCGGAGCCCATCTCGATGAGGTTGTCGCCGTTGTTGCCGCCGAGCGGTTCGAAGAATGTGGGGATACCGGTTCGGCTCC
>JBCCQU010000361.1:0-2923 GCA_039208875.1 Planctomycetota bacterium | reverse complement strand
CTATCACAACGTGAGCAGCCAGACGTGGGACGAGTGGATAGGCCAGGGCACCAAGGTGATCAACGAGCTTCGGCTCGATCTCTCACGCGACGAAGACGCCGAGGCATACGACCGCTACATGCGCGAGTTCCTCGAGATCGACGATGAGCTGCACGCGAAGATCCGCAACGGCGACGCGTAACTCCTCCGGACGCAATTACTGTAGGCGTGCGCGCAGCGCGTCGAGCCGCCGCTGATGGATGTCGCGGCCCGGCTCGATCATCGTGAGCGCTTCGAGGTGCGCGAGCGCTGTCTCACCTTTGCCAGCCTGCAACGCAATTCGCGCTGCGTATTCACGCAACTGGGCATCGAACGGCGCAATCGTCACCGCCTTGCGTGACCAACGCAGGGCTGCATCCATGTTGCGAAGCCCGGCGTAGCGCTCAGCAAGTGCGCGCGCATACACCGGCGAGTAAATCTCGCGGGCTGCGAGAAACTCGAGGTGTTCGAGCGCGCGCTCCGGCGCGCCCGGCAGGCTGCCATCCAACGCGAGACGCGCGAGCAGGCGGTGCGGCATCGGATCTTCCGGCGTGGCCTCGGCGACACGTTCGAGGAGGTCGGCCTGCTCGGGCGTGGGTCGACCGCGAGTCTCATCGAGCGCAAGCGAAAGCCGTGCCCGCAGCAGCTGCGGATGCCCGGGATGATCGGCGAGCCATGCATCGAGTTCGTCGGCGGTCGGCTCGGTCGCTGCGTCGCCATCGGCATCGGCCATGGCCCGCATAAGATCGAGCGGATCGCGAGCGTCGCGATCGCGCATGTCCGCGAGGCGATCCCGCTGCGCTTGTTGCACAGCCGCTGCCGTCTGGATTTCTTCGAGCGTCGGCACACCTTCAGCCAGCACCAGGCCGCGCTCGATGAGTTCGCTCTTTGCCCATGCCTTGAAATCTGTAAAAAATGTATCGGGCGAGATGCCGAACTCAGCCTCGAACGCTGAGCCCTGGCTCTCGCCGGCTGCGTATCGATCCATGAGCGCGAGCGGCGCGCGCCGGCCGAAGCGTTCGACCATGTATTCGTACATCCAATGGCCCTGCGCGTACGCCTGCGTGCGGTCCTGCGGGCGGATGGGCCGAACGAATCGCAGGCTGATCTCGTCGAGATCGAACAACGCGTCGTTGTTGAAAGCCGCGGTCAGCAGCGTCCACCACGACGGCGGACGCGGGCGGTCCTCAGCCCACACCGCGGCCGCCTCGGTGAACCAATGCGGGATGCGGTTGCGCGTTCGGCTCAGCGTCACGGTGTGCGCGTATTCGTGTTGAAGCGTGCGCGACCAGTCGTACACGCCGATCGAGAAGCCGGGGCCGGACTGCGGGCTTTCCATCGCGATGACCGGGCCTGTGGCCGCGGCCACGGTGTGGATGGCCGGCATGCCGGTGATGCGCACAGCGAACGTCGCGTGATCGGGCATCAGCTCGATCAGTGTCTTTCGATCGGGCTCGTGCTCAAACTTCTCGGCCAGCCGTTCGTGAATGGTGTCGAGCGTCGGCAGCATCTCGCGCGCGAGCAGCTCATCGATGCCGTCGCGGTAGCGCACAACGAAGTGGTCGCTCTCGTCGGTCGGCCAGGTGATGAGTTGCTGGGCGAGGCTGAGGCTGTTGGCTGCGCGCACGTTGAAGGGATCAAGGCGGGTGGCCTCGCGGAGCGCATCGATGGCTGCGACGTCGCGGCCGGCTTGCAGTTCCATCAGCCCGAGCTCGATGAGCGGTTCGGGATGGTTCGGCTGACGCTCTGCAGCACGTCGGAGCATGACGCGGGCTTCGTCGTACTGCCGAGCCTCGCTCAGCCGGCCGCCCACAGCCTGCAGGGCTTGCGGCGATTGCGTGTTGCCGTTGATGTCGTCGAAGGCTGCGAGGACTGCTTCGGTGCGCGCATCGTCGAAGTCGCTGGCGATTGCGGCTGCGCGCATGGCGAGCGCAGCCCGGTGCCGCGGGAATTGCTCAAGGGCTGCGTCAGCCAGTTCGAGCGCACCATCGCGGTCGTTCTGCCGAAGGCGCGCGTGGGCCGAGATGAGCTGGCTGTAGACCGACGGAGCATCGGACAGATCGTCGAGCTGCTCGGCGATCGATTCGGCCCGGTCGAAGTCGAAGTATCGCACAGCCATGGTGCCGAGCAATGACCATGTCTGTGCAGCCTTTGGATTGAGTTCGAGCGCGCGCACCGCGGCTTCTTGCGCAGCCGACGGATTCATTTTCTCGGCGAGCAGTTGCGCCTCGACGAGATTCGCCCGCCACGACAAGCGATCGAGTTCATCGCGTGCGCGGGCGAGCATAGCCATCATCGCGCGGAAGTCGGCAGCAGCGGTGCCGGTCTGGCGGGCGAGGCCCGGGCCGCCGACGCGGTTGCGGACCATTAATCCCAGCACAGCATCGACAAGCTCGTCGGCGTCGTCGATGCTCCGCTCTCGCATGAACGCCACGATCGGTTCGGTCGCGGCCAGGGCGGCGTCGAATTGCCCAAGTGTCTCGTGGGCTTCGGCTCGCAGGCGGTGCGCGCGCATGGTGTCGTTGCGATCGATCAGCTCAAGCGCATCGCGGATGTCGCCACGGGCGATCATGGCCTCGGCGCGATCGAGCGGGTCGGCCGCGGCATCGTCGAACGCGGCGTTGTCGTAATCGCCGACGGTCAGGGCGATGCGCGCAGCGAGGGCTGGTTCGGCGAGGTCGGCCTCGGTCCATTGGCCGTGCTTGATGCGGAGTTGCGCGCGTTCGCTAACGGTGAGGTAAGCCGCTTCGAGCAGTCGGCGGGCCGCTGCTGCGAGTTCGATCTCGTTGCCGGATGCCTGCGGCCCGTCGGGGCGGAGCTGCTCGCGCAACCGCTGCACGGCTTCGTCGTCGACGACGATCGGCGGCGTCTCGGGTTCCGGCTCGGCAGGCTGGAGCGCGAGCGT
>JBCCQU010000360.1:0-2927 GCA_039208875.1 Planctomycetota bacterium | reverse complement strand
GAACTGCGTCGCACCGAGCTCGGGGATACCCTCGCGCGTGCGGATGGTTTCGCTGAACGAGAAGATGAACACGTCCGGCGAGATCGCATCCGACACGCCCTGGACGTAGCGGTACTCGAACTCGACGCGGCCATCGGGCACGGATGGATTGCTCACGCGTTCATCGGTGAGGATCAGGTTGGCCGCCGGCGTGATCTTCTGGCTGCTGGCGTAGGTCGCGGCGTTGCTGCCCTCCGCGGAGCCCGACACCACACGCGAGATCTCGCCGCGAGCCGAGCGGCTTGAAACGTCGCGCACTTGAGCATTGAGGATGCCCGCACCAATCGAGGCGTTTGGATCGGACACGGTTAGCGTGTACGACGCCCGCAGCGGATCAAGCCCGACGCGCACCCGCGTGTCGAACCGCCGTCCAAGGTTCGCCGGCAGATCACGAGCCGGCTGCACGATGAACGTCTCGATCCATTGCGCTGCCGTGGTTATCCCGTCTTCGATGGTCACCGATCCGGTCTGCGTGATCGTGGTGTTGCCCTTCCAATCGACCGCCGTCTCGGCCGTGTAGTCGTGCTCGATCAGGCCGTCGTCGTCTGCTTCTGCAAGCACCTCGGCGACGACGGTAAGATCAAACTCCAGCCAACCCTCGACTGTCTCGCGTGGCTGCGACGCCAGCGACACCTTCGGATAACCGGGCCGAGTTGACAGCGTTCGGCTGCCCCCCTGCTCGGTGTAGGTGACGGCTTGTCCGACGCTCACCAGGTCATCGATGGCACTCTCGCGCGACGACTTCAGCGTGCCGTCGTCGACGCAGCGCATCGTCCACGTCGTCATCTTGCGTGTCGCAGCCAGACCCTGCTCCGGCGACATAGCTTCGACACGCTCGGCGAAGCTGGTGACCGCGTACTCGGCGCTGCCGATGGCGACCTTGGCGACGGTCTTAAGGTCGGCGATGGAGGTCATCGCAGCACCCCGTATCCGCCGAACGCTCGCTCACTCGGCAGCCCAAACTCCTGCAACGACTCAATGGCTGTGTTGCCAGTGATGGGAGAAACCAACGTATCCGCAAGAGCACTAGGGATTGCCTTGACGAACGCTTCCTTGGCTTGAGGGAAGCGATCGAACACCATCGCTACCTCTTTCAATGCTTCCGTCTTCTCGATGATGGGATCAAACAAAAGCGAGATGCGCTCGATCGCGTCGGCGATGCGTTCGGTGTCACCAGCGATTGACCCCGCTGCATCGCCGAGATTGCGAGCGGCCGGTCCGAGCTTCTCTGTAATGGCGGCGCTCGAACGAACCACACTCTGCTCTGAGGTCTCGAACTGACTGGTGAACCCGACAAGGAACTGTGCAACCAGGAACGGGAACAAGCCCTCCATCGCCTGCTGCGTAACTCCGAGCGTTGTGTTGAAGTGGGCGAGTTGTTCTGTCGATTGCCGGTCGAGCACGCGGCCGAGAGCTGTCGCCTCTTCAACCATCCGGGCCATCGCGTCGCGGCCACCCCCGACGGCGTCGACCAGCTTGGGACCTACGCGATCACCAAACAGATCCGATGCGATGGCGGCGCGACGGGCGGGATCCTCGACCGAGTTCAGGTAGTCCAGAACCAATCGCAGCGACTCTGTCGAGTCGCCGGTTTGGCCGAGATCAATGCCGAACTGACGGACCGACGCCGCGGCTGCGCCAGTCGAGCGTCGGGCGCGATCGACACGACGCGCGAACGCCACCATCGCCTCGCCGACGCGATCGCCTGCGCCGGCCGCAACATCCATCCTCTGCTCAAGGGCCTGGATAACCTCGACGGCGATGCCGGTCTGATCGCTGAGCCGCTGGATGCGTTCGGCGTTGGCCAGCACTTCCTGCCCTGTGCTGACCGATGCACTGATGAAGCTCGATGCCGCATTGACGACGTTGCCCGCCAGGTCGGTCAGGATGCTCGCGGTGCCCAGCAGCGGGTTGGCGATAAACGTGGCCACGTTCTGCCCAAAGATCTGGTTCAGACCGTTGGCGTTCAGGATGCCACGGGTGTAGTCGGTCGTATCGAGACCGAGCCGCGCACCGAACGAGCCCAGGATGTTCATCGCGCCCGCGGTCATGACGTGGCTGTTGCCTCCACGCTCTGCATTGCCGACGGCGCTCCGACCGATGAACCCGCGAGCGCCCGCAGCTCGGGATCGTCGACGCGGCCGGGCTGCCAGCCGCTTTCGCGACGCGAGAGCCGACCGGGCATCGATGGACTGGCGCCAACCCGCGACGACATCTGTGACGCCGCTTGCTTGGCTGCCTCAGCCTTCGCAGCCTGCTTGATCAGGTCGGCGTGGACCTCGTTCATAATCCCCTCGGCCCATGCCTTCTGTGCGCCCTGCTGCGCCGAATACAGCTGGATGAGCTCGCCGCCCACGAGCTGATTGATGACCTCGTGGAAGTCGCCCGGCACCAACGCCTTCACGCAATTCCTCAGGTGCTCCGTTTCGACCGAGTGACCGCCGGGCACCTTGACCAGCGGTCCGCCGAAGACCCATCGCCACACCCGCAGCCAGACCGGCAGCGCCCGCGGCTTGAATGCCTCGACGAGCGAGCGGTCCGGAACCAGGTTGGGATGCAGCAGCGGGATCTCGACGCCGCGGCTGCGCACCGCGTGATTCCAGCCGTTGGTGTTCGTCTCGTAGATAACGTTCATTCCGCGGGTGCTCCAAACTCCAATATGTTGGTGTCCGGCGCGGCAAACGCCATGCCCGTGATCGTGATCGTCCGCTCGCCCTGGCCGTCGCTGTCCTCTTCGACACGCGTGAAGACGACCGTCGGGAAACGAATGTCCTCGCTGTCACCTGTGACACCGAGCGGGTGAAACTTCACAGGCACGCCGGCCAGCTTCGTGCCCACCGCCGGCAGCACGTCGCCGGTGCTGATGTTGAGCGAGGCCTTGATCGTTG
>JBCCQU010000359.1:0-2930 GCA_039208875.1 Planctomycetota bacterium | reverse complement strand
CTTGAGGCTGGCGTGTTTGACGAAGTCTTCACAATCCGCAAGGTGTGAGCCTTGCCCGTGATTTTTAGCTTTGCGCTCGCAGCTTCCGAGCAAAGGGCACTCGGTCCGTATTGGTTTAACACGGTTTCGCGTGGCCTAGCCGGGTTGCCGCCGCACGGGCCAGATATATCCTCGCGTGCCGGTGTCGCGGGTCGTCGGTGCTAGGCACACAGTCCCGAGGTTGGGGGCCAACGGGACGACGCAATCAAATCCCCGACGAACGAGGATCACTCATGTCGAAGCTTTGGATCGGGTTCTCTTTCCTCGTATCGCTCAACGCGGTGACAACGGCGCAGGATATCTCCGATGTCCGCGTCGGCATTATCGACGTCGCGCAAAACGACGCTGAGAACGAGTTCGAGTCGGTCACGACGACTCTCCTTGGCGGCTCCACGCGATTCAGCGTGACAAGCCAAAACCGTGCCGACATCTCGGTCGGGTTTGGTACCGGTGACGATCTCCGCTCCGCCGTGATGATCCCGGCTATTCGCAATCTCGACCGGACGAATGCCGAAACCGGCGGCAACGGCGGCGGCGACCTCATCGCAACGGCTGCAGCCGCCCGGCCCGATTCGAACACCTCTTACTTTGTCGCGACGCATGGCGCTCCGTCCGGCACCGAGATGAACGTTGATATCGCGGCTGCGCTGTTTCCGTTCAATGCAGGCTTTTTCGGTGGGCATGCCTGGAACGACACGAACAACGGGCCGCTCGTCAATTTCGTCGGGTCGCCCGGCCTCGAACTCGGCGATGAATTCGTCGACCCGAGCACAAACGCCGGCCGTTATGAACTCGATCTGCGAGGCTTCGGCGCCAGCGGACAAAACGGCGTGGTTATCGCAGCCGGTGGCAAGAACGAAGGCAACTACGCTCAAGTGCAAAACAACGGCGACGGAACCTACGTCATCGCATGTCAAGACAACGGAATTCACGGCACCAGCGGCGAGAACGATCCCGTCGCATTTGTCTACTTGCCGTATCAGACGCAAGGGCTGGTCGCCGGACGTATTGCCGAAAACAATGGTGCGGCCCCAGCTGTCCTCAGCGGTACGCAAGGCTTCACGCTCCAAAGCGCCGGTGTCGGCCGAGTGCTTGTGCGAATCGATGGCGTAACTGGCGATGATCAAGGCGTGCTTCTACTCACTCCCGAGCGCGGGAACACACGCAACCAGAACAATCTCGTCGTGAGCGCATGGGACGATGCACTTGGCGGCTACATCGTCGAGACACGCGATGTCCCGAGCATGGCGATCGAGGGCATGGCCGGCGAGCCGGCGTTCAGCTTCGCGTACATCCCTGTGACCGCCGGGCCCGGGTTTGAAACGCGGCCAGCTACGTCAACACTCGTCGCTCTGCCCGATACGCAGAACTATGCGCAGCGCTTCCCCGACGTCTTCATCGATCAGGCTGACTGGATCGCGCAGGCCGCGATCGAACGCCAAATCGACATGGTCATGCATCTCGGCGACATCACGAACCGCAACAACACCACGCAGTGGCGCGTCGCGCGTGACGCTTACAACATCATCCGCCTGCATGCACCGTACATCCTTGCTCAGGGCAATCACGATGTCGGCCCAAACGGCAATGCCACGGACCGCACAACCCTCATGAACACGTTCTTCTCTGTGAGTAGCGTGAGCCTGCAGCCGACATTCGGCGCCACAATGGAGCCCGACAAAATCGAGAACAGCTACAGCTTGTTCGAGTCGGCCGGGCGGAAGTGGATTGTCGTCGCGCTCGAATGGGGGCCGCGCGATCAAGCAGTCACCTGGGCCAATGACATCCTCTCGCAGTACCCCGATCGTCTCGCGATCGTCATCACGCACACGTACACATACAACGACGACACGCTTCTCGACAACACCGTTCGAAACTACGGCGGTTCGCCATACAACTACGGAACCGCAGACCTACCCGGAGGCACCAACGACGGCGGCGATCTCTGGCGCAAGCTCGTCTCGCAACACGCCAACGTCGTCATGACACTCTCCGGGCATATCCGCGGTGAGGGGCTCGTCACCGACGTCACGCCCTTCGGGAACGTCGTTCACCAGATGCTGGCCGACTACCAGTTCCGGCCCGAGGGCGGCCAAGGTTTCTTGCGCCTGTACGAGCTCACGCCCGACAGCGACATCATCCGTGTGCGCACATATTCGCCATGGCAAGATCGATATCTCACCGGGCCGGGCAGCATGTTCGAGCTGCCGATCATCACCGGCGTTCCGAACGGCGGCCGTGTGTGTCTCCCCGACTATGCACTGCCGCTCGGTCAGCTCGACGCGTATGACCTGTTCGCGTATCTCGATGCGATTGAGGCAAACGACCCCGCCGCGGAGCTCGCGGGATCGGGCATACAGGTCAACAACGACGACGTGAACGCCTTCGTGAATGCTCTCGCCGAAGGCTGCAGCGAGTAGCAACGTGCGCGCGATCTGATGCAGTCACTCAGCTGGCACCAGCGACACGGGAGTGACGATGGTGCCATGCGCACCGCTGCTGGATTCTTCGTAAAGCCACGGGCCCACTGTGCCATCCATGTTTAACAGCAGCACCGTCTCGGCATCATCCGCAAACCGCCACTGAGGCTCGAAGCTTTCGCCGAGGTAGCGGGCCATGCTCGAGAGCCGCACCGCATCGATGACGCCGTCGAAGTGTGAGGTCGGTTGGCCGTTGCGATTCACATCGGCTCCGATGATGAACGGCAAGTCGCTGCGTTGCCGCTTGCCGCTCGGGGCGTCGGCCCGGGCCCGAAGCTCGCCATCGACGTAGATCCGGACCTCACTACCGTCGTACACGCCGGCCACATGGTGCCAGGTGTCAGTCTCGAGCGTGACATCTCGCGCACTTGCCGTTCGGTAGCTGCCGCCAACGTGGTACGAGAAGTGCGG
>JBCCQU010000358.1:0-2939 GCA_039208875.1 Planctomycetota bacterium | reverse complement strand
GCCCAGCTCGATCTCCTCGAGATCAAGCTCAAGCTGCATCAGCTTCGGCGGCAGTTCCACGTTGTCCACCGTCGATGTCCGGAAGCCGTCCCGTGTCAGCCGCACCACCGAATAGTCATCCAGCGTCATCGCCTGCGTCGTGTGGGCAACGATCGCCGAGCCATCCGAAGCCACGATGTACTCGCCGTTGCCGATGCCCACAATCAGCGGGCTGCCCTTGCGTGCGCACACCATCACGCCCGGCTCCTGCGGCGAAACCACCGCGATCGCGTACGCACCGGTCACCTCTCGCAGAGCCGCCTGCACCGCAGCCTCGAGATCAACGCCGTCGTCCGGCGCGTAAAGCTCCGCGATCAGATTGGCCAGCACCTCCGTGTCGGTCTCGGTCGCGAACGTCCGCCCCTTGCCCTCGAGGTACTTCTTCAGCGACGCGTAATTCTCGATGATGCCGTTGTGCACAAGGCAAATCTCGCCGCGGTCATCGCGGTGCGGGTGCGCATTCGGCTCACTCACCCCGCCGTGCGTCGCCCAGCGCGTGTGCGCAAGGCCCATCGAGCCGTCGATCGGCCCCGAGGTCTCCTCAACCTCGTCGATCGCAGCTTCAAGGTTCGCGACCCGGCCAACCGCCCGTACCACGCGCAGGTCCGCAGCCTCGGCCCCCTCAGCCTCGTGCAAAATCGCCACGCCGGCCGAGTCATACCCGCGATACTCCAGCCGCTTCAATCCCTCGATCAGAAGCTGCTGGGCCGGCTTGGTTCCGATGTACGCGACGATCCCGCACATGCTGTTCGTCTCCTGCTCGGAACACCCGCGCCGCCTCGCGACACCATCGTCCCGCCATTCCGCTGTCGGCTCGATTCGGCCCGGGCCTGATCCAGAACCACATACGACCCAATCCCCGCCACCTCTCCGCACACTTCATCGGCACGCCGGCCGCACATCGACCGAGAATACGCCCGCTCGCGACTGCTCAACGCACCGAGGAACCCACGTCCTACGCCCGCCCGGGATCGCGAGATCACCGATTTTTGCCACCGCGTCCGCTTTCGCTGCAACACAACCCGCCAAACACCGTTCAACTCTCGTCGACGTGGCCCGCCGGAGATCACCATGCGCTCTCGATGCACTTCTCTATGCACAATCGCTGCCTCTCTCTTCACCACCGCTGGTATCGCCGTCGCTGAGAATGAACCAGCCGACGCCGCCCCCGCGCTTGGCGGCCCGGCCGTCGTCGCACGAGACGATGCCAACCCCACGCTCGTCATGCAGGCGTACGACGGCTCCATCGAACCGCTCGACCTCCCCGTCGAAGTCGCCGCCATCGACCTCCTCCGCCGCTCCGTCGGCCTCGACGACCGAACCGAGTCCGAGATCGAACGCATCCTCGCCGAGCGCGCAGCCGAAGTCGATCGCCACTTCCTCGCCAACCTCGAAGACATCGTCAAACTCCAATCCGCCGTCGGCTCGGGCGACCGAGCCACCATCACCCGCATCGGCATGCCGATCATGCAGAGCTATCGCGACCTCGAGAGCGAAGACAACGGCGGCCCGTTCCGCGACCGACTCGCCGCCGCCCTACCCCAGGCCGATCGCGAGCAGTTCCTCGCCATGATTACCGAGTACGAGCAAGCGCTCGAAGCCGAAGCCCGGACCGAAGCCGAGGCCGCCGGCAAGCGGTTCGGCGTCATCCAGTACCGCATCCAGCGTGCGCTCAGCCGAGCGCAAGCCGATGCGCAAGCCGCCTACGAGCGCACACTGCTGCAGGGTGCAGCCCAACTCGACGAGGTCTTTGAGCAAGCCAACCTCAGCACCGAAGGCGAAGCCGCAGCCCGCAAAGTGCTGCAAGACTTCTCGCTCGAACGACTCCGCCAGGGCAAAGTCGAGCCCGACGCCCAGCCCACGCGCGCCGAGATCATCCGAGTCTTCCTCCAACTCAGCCAAGTGCTCTCCGCGGAAGACGCCGAGAGCCTGCGCAAAGCCTTCCGCGAGTCCGTCGGCCAAGCCGAGCCCAGCGACGACAACTGAACGCCGACCAGCCCTTCACCCGCTCAACAACCCAAGCCTTCACGAGCCCGGCTCGCGAGCGACGGCTCTGTCTTTGGTGGCACCGGTCTCCACACCGGTGCGAGCGTCCAATCCATGCCTCTACGAGCCCGGAGCGCGAGCGACGGGTTGCATGATCCCGCACTCCGGGCACGCTGCGCCCGCCTCAAGCCCCGCTCTGTCGTACGCGCATTTCACACACAACCCACGCTTCAACCGTCGCCGACGTCGCACAGCGCGATGCCCGAAGCGGGCGATCACGATGAACCAAGGCAGCCCACTCAGCAGCGCCCCGAGCCATGCAGCAATCCGCATCGACCAACGCGCCTCCCAGTGATTGGGCGCCGCGACGGTGACGTGAGAGTGATCAAGCTTAACAGGGCGCCAATCAGTGAGTCCCAGCCGATATGCCGTGCCATCCGACGTATTCATGGCCCGTAATAAGCCCTCTGGCGTCATTTTCCGACGTCGATAGGAGACGTTGACTCCGTCCCAGAAGCCGGTCCCCCCCTCCACCTTGTCAAGTGGTGTGCTCCGTGTTCGCCACCAAATCCAAACCTTTCGGTATGACGCGTAGTCGTCACGCGTTTCACCGATGCCGAACTGATAGCTGAAAACGCGATCGTCGCGTGGCAGGTCACCGGTGTACACCGAGAGCGTCGATGAGAAACTCGGCAGCACGCCAGCCCAAATCGTCGCGAACCACAAGGTCAGCACCGCGGACAACGCAAGCGTGCCCCGCCACGCCCATCTCGCAGCAAACCGCACGCTGCATAACAACGCACGCCCGGCGTTCAACCTCGCAGTCTGCCGGGTTGGCTCCGTTGCCTGCGTCACGCTGCCAACCTCCGACCCGCCTCAAGCTCCTCGGCTATTGCCCATTGCCCATTCCCCAT
>JBCCQU010000357.1:0-2953 GCA_039208875.1 Planctomycetota bacterium | reverse complement strand
TTGCTCGAGGCCCGGCCGGGTATTCGACGGCCACAACGGCGACGTCGCGTGCGATCATGTCAATCGGCTCGACGAGGACCTTGACATCATGGCCTCAATCGGGATTCAGGCCTATCGGTTCTCGTTCGCATGGGCGCGGGTGATGCCGACCGGCGAGGGCCAGGTCAACGATGCCGGCCTGGCGTTCTATGACAGGCTGATCGACGGCCTGCTCGAGCGCAACATCCGGCCGGTCGCGACGCTCTTCCACTGGGATATGCCGCTCGAACTGTTCCGCAAGGGCGGATGGCTGAACCGAGATATCGCCAACGCATTCGCGGGCTACACGAGGGTTCTCGCTGACCGTTATTCCGATCGATTGCAGCACTGGCTGACGCTGAACGAGCCGCAGGTGTTCATCAACGAGGGACACTTGCTCGCTACGCACGCGCCGGGCTTGAAGCTGAGCATGCAGGAAGCACTGCTCGCGTCGCACCACGCGCTTCTGTCGCACGGCCGAGCCGTGTCGGTCATCCGCGAGCACGCGCAGCTGCCGCCGACGATCGGTTTTGCGCCCTGCGTGCAGCTCAAGAGCCCGGTCGACGAGTCGGAAGCGACGGTAAACGCAGCACGCAAGGCGACCATGGGCAACGCTGAAACACACCTGTGGAGCAACACGTGGTTCGCCGACCCGGTGATCCTTAGCAGCTATCCCGAGGACGGCCTGAGCATGTATGGCTCGCGGATGCCGAAGAACTTCGAGGCCGACCTCGATGAGATCAGCGCACCGATCGATGTGCTCGGGCTGAACGTGTACTTCGGAGGCCTGGTCCGGGCGGGCAACGACGGCGAAGCGGTCGAGGTCGACCGCAGTGTCGGCCACACGCAGACCGCCTTCCGCTGGCCCGTCGACCCGGGTGCCCTCTACTGGGGGCCGCGACTCATGTATGAGCGGTACAAGACACCCATTCTGATCACCGAGAACGGCCTGTCGAATATTGACTTCCCGGCTGCCGACGGCAGCGTGCGCGACCCTCAGCGGATCGAGTTTGTGCGGGCATATCTGCTTGAGCTCGCGCGAGCCATCGGCGACGGCACCGATGTCGTTGGCTACATGCACTGGAGCCTGCTCGATAACTTCGAGTGGGCCGAGGGCTACAAGCAGCGGTTCGGCTTGGTGTACGTCGACTACGCCACCGGGAAGCGAACGCCAAAGGCGTCATCGGAGTGGTACAGCCGGTTGATCAAAGGCAACGGCGCCGGACTGCGCGAACTGCAATAGTCGCGATGTGTCTGGGCCGCATGGGTTGTCTTTCCTAGCTGTCGGACGTGTCGGTGCATCTCAGCTGGAGTCGTGCACAGCGAGCCGCGTGGGAACTACCGCGTGACTCGGGTTGATGGTTGGATCGGCGATGTGCCGAACACACATCTGCACCGCCTTCGTACCAATCTCTGCGAGCGGCACCTGCACCGTGGAGAGCTTGGGGCTGCTGGCGGCGCTGACACGCGAGCCATCGAAACCAACGATACGAAGTCGGTCGGGGCAAGCAACGCCGAGCTGCCGCGCGGCATTCAGCACGCCAACGGCGATGTCGTCGTTGCCCGCGAACACCGCAGTCGGCCGACCCGTTCGAGTCGTGAGCGTGTCCAAGGCCCAGCGATATCCCCAGTCGATCGAGAATTCGCCAGAGGCGACGCGGTCATCGATCCCCGAAGCACCGCACTCGCGAAGGACCGCGCGGAACGCTTCGGCGCGATCGATTGAGTCGTAGTTTGTTTCGGGCCCACCGACATGGAAGCAGTCGTCCGCATCCGTACGCTCCACGAGATGCCGGACGGCCGCTGTCGCGCCCGAGGTGTTGTCGATGCTGATCCGGTCCGTGCCTTCGAGTTCTTGCTGCGCATCGATGAGCACCGCGCTGATGCTCAGGTCGCCGATCGAACGGACCAATGCGTCGTTTGGGAACGGCACAAACGCGATGACGCCATCAAGAAAGTGGACCGGCAGACTCTGGGCGGCATCCGCCGAATCGGGCCGAGCATCGGATGCGACGATCAGGTTGTACCCCGCGCGGCGGGCTTCGGCGTCCGCCGCTTGCAGGAGCGCGCCGTAAAACTCGCCATGAAAGTCGGGAAGAATCACCCCGAGAACGCCGGTGCTGCGGGTGATCAGGCCTTTCGCGAACAGATTGGGGCGGTAGTCCAGTTCATCCATCGCTCGGCGAACACGCTCGGCGGTCGCATCCGCGACAAGCTCGGGCGAGTTGATCACCCGGCTGACCGTCGCCGTCGAGACGCCGGCGCGATCCGCGACATCAGATATCACGGACGCGGTCGAGAATCGGGTGGACCTCCGCTTCTTCTTCACGGGTGTGTTGTAGACGCTGCGCATGACCGTTAGACTAGTGTAATCGGTTTCACTGGCCGAATACAACCCTTCAGAACAGGACCCTCGACCATGATCAGGCTGCATCGGACTCTGACGCCAGCACTTGTCGCAGTCGTCGCGGCGGCTCTGTCATTCGCTGCTGTGAACGCGAGCGCGCAGGTCGTCATCGCCTCGCTGCCGGGCATCGAGCGTCCGCCGTTCCAGTTCGATCAAGAGACCAACGATTTCCTCGATGAGGTCCAGATCGGCTGCATCAACTACCTCGTCAACGAAGTCGATCCCGTGACGCTGATGGCGTACGACCGCACCGGTCTGCCCGTGATCAGCGTCGCCGGCGTTGGCTTCCAGCTCACGGCTCTCTGCATCGCCGACGCCCGGGGCTGGCTTCCGCAGGGCACCGCGGCAGCGCGAGCGTTCGTCATCGTCAACGCCCTCAAGAGCAACCCCGAGAACCGCGAACGCGGGCTCTTCTACCACTACCTCGAACCAGGCACCGCGGGTCGGAGCCAGGCCGGCTACGAAGATCTGGTGAGCACTGTCGATACGGCGCTGCTTTTCGCCGGTCTGCTGACCGGCGAAAAGCAG
>JBCCQU010000356.1:0-2965 GCA_039208875.1 Planctomycetota bacterium | reverse complement strand
GTCGCGGAAGTCGAACCGCTGGCAGCGGCTGCGGATCGTGGGGAGGATCTTCTCGGGCTCGGTCGTGCAGAGGATGAACTTGACGTGCTCGGGCGGCTCCTCCATCGTCTTGAGTAGCGCGTTGGAGGCCTCGCGCGTGAGCATGTGGACCTCGTCGATGATGTAGATCTTGTACGGGCCTCGGAGGGGCATGTAGACGCAATTGGCGATCAGCTCGCGGGCGTCGTCGACGCCGCGGTTGGACGCAGCGTCGATCTCGATCACGTCGGCGTCGCGGCCGGTCATGATCGCCTGCTCGACTTCTTCCCGCGAGGCGTCGCTCGCGCTCGGCGCGTTGAGGGCCTTGGCGAAGATGCGTGCCATGGAGGTCTTGCCGACGCCCCGTGTCCCGCAGAACAGGTAGGCGTGAGCAACCCTGCCTGCATCGATCGCGTTTCGCAGTGTGCGGGCGATGGGCTCTTGCCCGACGACCTCGTCGAAGTCGGTGCTGCGGTATCGGCGGGCGAGGACGGTGTAGGCCATGTGGCGAGTGTACGGCCGATGGCTTGGCGTTCGGCGTGCTGCTCGCCCGTTCGATCGACGGCCAGGAATCCGGCGGCACCGGACGACGGCCGCTTATGGCTGCTGCGGTCAGGCCCTGACCAGGTTCACGGGCCACCCGTGCACCGGCCCCGGCCGCCGATCGAACGGGCGAGAGCCGAACATGCTACCCCGCCGGCCACGTACACTCCATG
This sequence comes from Planctomycetota bacterium, assembly GCA_039208875.1. Classification (GTDB taxonomy): domain Bacteria; phylum Planctomycetota; class Phycisphaerae; order Phycisphaerales; family UBA1924; genus JBCCQU01. The sequence goes on along the minus strand of JBCCQU010000356.1, from coordinate 2,231 downwards.
CATGACCGACCGGAAGGCCCTCGATGCCCTCCATCCCGACGAAGCCGCCAAGCGCCAGCGGACGACGCTGGTGTCCATGCTGCGGCTGTGCTTCACCGCGATCTTTGTCGTGGTGCTGGTCCTGGCACTCTTTGCTGCGGAGGGCCCAGCGAGCGAGAGCGACCGGATCGCCACCATCGGCGGCCGCGAGCTCGCGATCGCCGCGGATTGGTATCTGAAGCTCAGCCTCGGCATCATCATCGCCGCGGTGGTCCTGCTGGTGGACATTTACACGCCACGCAAGCGGCTCTCGACGCTGGCGGCGATCTTCTTCGGGCTCGCCGCCGCCCTGCTCGTCACGCTCGCCGTTGGCCGGCTGATCGATCTGCTCGCCCAGCTCTACAGCATCGAGCAATTCTTCGGCGGGAACCGGGCAACCGCGAGCGCGTTCATCGGGGTGAGCAAGGTGCTCATCGGCATCGGGCTCTCGTATGTCGCGGTTGTGTTCGTGCTCGAGACGAAAGACGACTTCCGGCTGGTGATCCCGTACATCGAGTTTGCCAAGCAGATCCGCGGTGTGCGCCCGATGGTGTTGGATACCTCCGCTGCGGTCGACGCACGGTTCAAGGACGTCGCCGAGAATGGGCTGATCCAAGCGCCCGTTGTGATCCCGGGTTTCGTAATCGCCGAGCTGCACATGCTCGCGGATTCGCACGACAAGCTCAAGCGGGCCCGCGGCCGTCGCGGCCTCGACGCGATCACCAAGCTGCAGCGATCGGCAACGCTCGACGTCACCATCGACGAGACGCCTGTTCCGGGCAAGGCCGTCGATCAGATGCTGGTCGAGCTGTGCCGCAACATGCCCGCGGTGCTGGTCACGACCGACACCGGGCTTGCACGCGTTGCGGGAATCCAGGGCGTGCGCGTGCTGAACATCAACGATCTTGCCAACGCGGTCAAGGCAACGGCGCTGCCGGGCGAGGTGATCAGGCTCAAGCTCATCAAGCCGGGCGAGCAGCCCACGCAAGCCGTCGGCTACCTCGACGATGGCACGATGGTCGTGGCCGAGGACGGCGTTGAACACATCGGCCAAGAGGTCGATCTCACGGTCGCCAGCGCACTACAAACATCGGCAGGCAGGATGATCTTTGCGAAGATCGATGCCACTGAACGCACGGATCATGCGCCCAACAACGGCATCCAAGACACGCGTGCTCAAGAACAGGACACTACGGATCGTCAAGCAACGGATGACGCAGACCAGCAGCCAGCAGATTCGCCGGCGACGAAGCGTTCCAGCAGCAAGCCCGATCAACCGGCCAAGCGTGGACCGCACCCGCCGAAGCCGCCGGCCGAGCCCAGCCGGGGGCGCAATCCCAGGCGCTGAGCGGTGCATGACCGCTGAGTCATGCGTCAATCCATCCAGTCCACCCGGCCATCGGCGAACACAGCGTTGCGTGCGGATCCGGCTGCCCGCTCGTGCCATGCAGACGGGTCGCCGCTGCTTGTGCGCAGGCCAGCAGAGGCGTCGGCAACCAGCGGCAGCGACGGATCGTCCTCGATCATGCGCGCAGCACGACGCCAGAGATTCGGCGTCTGATCCATCGACAGCGCCACAACAAACGCGGCGATCTCGTACTCGTAACTCACGCCCCACTTCGGCGCCACCCCGGAGTCGGCCGGGCAGAGCCACGGCTCGGCGGTGACGAAATCGCCACCCTCACCGACACGGGGCATGGTTGACGTCAGGTGCGGCGCGAGCAGCCCGACAAGCCCGGGCTCGTCGTCGCGGAATCGGGGCATCGCGGGCGCAACGGGCAGCACTCCGTCGTGCTGACCCCGATAGGTCTCGATCGCGGTCCCGATCGAACGGAGGTTCGCCAGGCAGCGCGCCCGCTCGCCCGCTCCCCGGCTGCCAGCAAGAGCGACGAGCAACAGCCCCGCGAGGATCGCCACGACCGCGATGACCACCAGCAACTCGATCAACGAGAATCCGGACGACGCCGCTCGTCTCATCACGACCCCTCACGATCCGCCGGGTCACGGTCGGGCGTCTCGAACATCACACGCCGGATGAAGTTGCGCGACTCGACCGGGATGTCTTCGCTAACGATGGCCTCGCGTGCGAACTCGTCGATGAGCGGGTCGGTGTGCAGGTTCAGGTTGCGTGCGACGACAAACATGAGCGGCGTGAACGACGGCTCATCCCAGTATTCGAGGATCAGCGCTTGGAGAACCGGGAAGACCATATC
>JBCCQU010000355.1:0-2967 GCA_039208875.1 Planctomycetota bacterium | reverse complement strand
CTTCTGATAGTCGGCGTACTCCGGATCGTTGGTCAGCACCGCGATGATCTTGTGGTCGGGCTGGCCCTCGTCGATCATCGTCATCATGCCCACCGTGCGCGCATGGCAGATGCACATCGGCTCGATCTTCTCAGCACAGAACACCAGCACATCGAGCGGGTCGTCGTCCTCAGCCAGCGTCTGCGGCACGAAGCCGTAGTTGGCCGGGTAGTAGACCGCCGACGACAGCACGCGGTCGAGCATGAGCATGCCGGTGCCCTTGTCGAGTTCGTACTTGTTGCTGGATCCCTTGGGGATCTCGATGACAGCCTTGAAGTAGTGAGGCAGGTCGCGCCCCTCGACGCCCGGCGTCACGTCATGCCACGGATGAATCATATGAGAAGCCTATCGGCAGATGACCGGGCAGCCTTTGAGCACGCGATTTCGAGCGATCAGGCCGGGCGAGCCTCGATTCGTCCGGGCTCCCGGCTGGCGGAATCACCGGTTCGCAAACATCTCGCCACGATTGCTGCCGCTCGTGTCACCCGCTGGGTAAGTTGCACGCACCAAGGGTTCAATCCCAGAGTAAGGAGATGGGGAAATGCAAGGAATCGGATTTCAGGCTTCGGTATCGGTGTCGCTCATCGCAGCGGTTGCGGCTTCTGGCCAGATCATCGACTTCGAGGTGGCTCCGCCGCCGACCGCTGGCTTCAACGGCTTCCGAACCACCAGCTACAGCGAAGATGGCTTCACGCTCCAGGGCGAGTTCACCGACGGTCTCACAATCTCGGCATCGACCGACACCAACGGCTTCGCTGGCTCGCGAGGGCTTTACAGCCAGTTCCAAAATCAGACCATCACCCTCACGAAGGACGACGGCGGCAACTTCGACATCCTGTCGGTCGATCTCGCCGAGATCAACACGAGTTCACCGGCGTTCACAATCGCCATCTCCGAGTTTCGCGGCTTCCGCGACGGCGTCGAAGTGGCGAGTGTGACCTTCGCACCGCTCAACGACGGCAGCACCTTCGCGACATACGTCTTTCCGAGTACCTTCATCAATCTCGGCGCTGTCGAGTTTGGTGCGGTTTTCGGCGGCAACGGCTACCAGCTCGACAACATCACGCTCGGCCCGCCGACGCCGGCACCGGCGGCAGCGTTGGTGCTTGCTGGTGGAGCGCTGGCGTCATCACGCCGCCGCCGCTAAGGACGCGATATTCGTCTCCCATGCCGAGATGCAGTCACACCTGAGCCTTGGGTACGCGCTTGACCCGCACGTCCTGCAAGCTTCGGAGTCACATCATGATTTGTACACGCCCAACGTGCCTATCGATCGCGGCCATGTCTGCGATGTTTGCGGTCGCGCCGGTCGCTGCCTTTCCCGTCATCGATTTTGAGGACGCCCCGCTGCCCGATCCGGATCGCAACGCCGGCATCAGGCTGCCGTCGTATTCGGAAGACGGCTTCACGTTCGTCGGCGAATTCAACAACGGCGTCACCATTACCGATAGCAATGCGCCGCTGATTTTCGCCGGCTCGCGGGGCCTCTTAAGCACCTTCATGCAGCAAGAAGTACGGCTCACCGAAGACGATGGCTCGCGTTTCGATATCCGCTCGATCGAGCTGGCTGAGATCAATCTCGATGACGATTTCCTGATCTTTGGAATCACAGAAATGCGCGGCCTGCGCGACGGCGTCGAGGTCGCCAGCGTCACCTTCACGCCCCGGAACGATGGCTCATCGTTCTTGCGATACTTCTTCCCGCTGAGCTTCACCGACATCGACACGCTTGTGTTCACCGAGTTCTCCGGTGCGATCGGCTACCAGATGGACAACCTCAACCTCGCACCGCCGGTGCCGGTGCCCGCGTCGGCGGCCGCGCTGGGGCTCGGTGCATTCGTCGCCTCGGCCAGAAGCCGACGCCGCTGACGGCGGCAACGCATCATCCGTGTCCGGTCGCGGCTGCCCGCACTCGCGGCTATCTTCCGGGCATGCTCAAGATCGACTACGCCAACTGCCTCTCCGATCGCGTCGGTTCCCACGGTCTCGATCCGGCCAGGCTCGCCCCCGGCTCCGACCTCGCGCAGGCTGCGGCCGCGATCACCGCCAAGCTCGACCAGTCGAGAGGCACGGGCTGGGAACGCTGGCGCGACCTCGCGCACGGCGACGCCCGCAAGCAACACGTCACGGCTGTCGCAGGCATCGCTGATCGCGTGCGCGACCGCTTCGAGAACGTCGTGGTGCTGGGCATCGGCGGCTCGGCGCTGGGCAACATCGCCCTGCAGGCTGCGCTCAACCCGCCGACGTACAACTTGATGAGCAAGGCCGACCGCGGCGGGCCACGCATCTTCGTCATTGACAATGTCGATCCCAACAACTTCAAGGCTGTGCTCGACTTCTGCCGGTCCGACGCGGGCGGCGGCCTAGCCAACACCTGCTTCAACGTCATCAGCAAGTCGGGCGAGACAGCAGAGACGGCTGCACAGTTCATGATCGTGCGCGACATGATCAACGCGGCCATGGGCGACAAGGCAGCCGAGCACGTCGTGGCCATCACCGACCCCGAGAAAGGGACGATGCGACAGATCTGCGATGACGCGGGCTACGCCACGCTGCCCGTGCCCGAGGGCGTCGGCGGCCGCTTCAGCGTGCTGAGCCCCGTCGGCCTGTTCAGCGCTGCCGTCGCTGGCATCGATATCAACGCGTTGCTCGACGGCGCGGCAGCCATCGACGCATCATGCAGCAAGCCCGAGCTCGCGGAGAACCCCGCAGCCATGCTCGCGACGCTGCTCGTCGAGCTCGGGACGACCAAGGGCAAGCCGAACCACGTGATGATGCCGTACGCGAACTCGCTGTATCTGATGGCGGACTGGTTCCGGCAGCTGTGGGCCGAGAGTCTGGGCAAGCAGTTTGATACGAGCGGAGAGGAAGTTTTCGCAGGGTTCACGCCGATCAAGGCGCTCGGGACGACGGATCAGCACTCGCAGG
>JBCCQU010000354.1:0-2970 GCA_039208875.1 Planctomycetota bacterium | reverse complement strand
GACGACAGCCCGTGGTGGTCGATCGAAGAGGGTGGAGAGATCGATGCGATGAGCCTCGACGAGTTTCGCGGCTTTTACGAAAGCAACCGCGCGGTCTTCGAGGACGCGACCTTTGGCAACGAGCCGACGTTCGAGTACTCGCGTTGGACGAGCTACGGGCTGAACGATTTGCTGACATCGCTGGTGTCGCCGTTCATCACGGGCGTGCCGGATCCGGCGACGGGCAAGCCGAGCCGTGGCAAGGCATCGTTCGCTTCGAACAACTTGGTGCAGCGTCCGTCGGAGACCATCCAGTGGGTGCTGATGGACGCTGAGGGCGAGTCGTTCCCGACTGACGACGGCTTTGCCAGGTCGGACCACGTGCACGTGTTTGATTGGTCGCCGCCGCCGGGCCTTGGGCAGTTCTTTCCGGAGTTTGCCGTAAAGCAGGCTTTGCGTCAGATGGAGCTCGGGGCGTACGACGGTGGTTCAGGCAAGCGTGCCGACACAGTTGGGTCGCGTTCTGGCTACGCGTTTGTCGACGGGCACGCCAAGGCGATGCGTTTCGGCGATGTGTTCGTCGACGCGACGACGAATCGTTTTCATCCAGAAGCAAGACGGCCGACCGCCGGGGGTTCGCGATGAGTTTGACTCGTTCATCGAACAAAGCGTTGTTGTTTTCGTGCATTGCAGCATCTTGCACGGGGGCGAGTGGGCAGGCCTTGCATCAAGTCGATCTGATTGTCCGGGTCGATCCGGCTGACAGCACAAAGCTCGACATCGGCTTCTTTGAGAACGGCGAGGTGGTGTATCCGAACCTCGTGAATCAGGCCGAGCTCGGCAGTGGCGGTGTCACCAATGCAACCGACGACCCCGGCTTCGAAAGCCTCAATGGCACGTACACGCCCGGCACTGTGCTGAGCATCGACTTCCTCGGTGCAACGCGTGTCTGGGATGGTGAAGACTTCGACGGCTTTTCCGAACTGCCGCTGAATGTGTTCCAAGGCCGGACGGTCGCGACAACCTCGATGGTTTCGAACGAGCGGGTCGTGGGCCCGGCGCTCGGTGAGGCCAATGCCTTTGGCCGAATCCACGAGCATGCCTCGTTCTACTTCTTGGCGCCGGGTGAGACGTTGCAGGGCATCTGGCTGCTGCCGTTCGAGCTTTACACCAGCGACGGGCTGACTTCGGAGCCGCTGTTCTTCGTGGTGCATCAACTCGCGGACGAAACCGAGATTGAGGCAGCGTTGGCATGGACGACGCAGAACCGCGTTGCACCGTGTCGCGACACCGACGTGGATGCTTCGGGATCGAGCGATTACTTCGACGTTGTCGCGCTGCTGGATGATTACTTCCGCCCGGATGCCGCGACGCTGACCGCGGATGTCGATCGCGATCTTGACAACGACGCGGACGACCTGAGTGCCTTTGTCGCCCGGCTCGCCGAGCCCTGCGACGACTAATTTCGTTTGTTTGTGCCCCGCTGGGGGGCGTTCGTGCCCGATGGGGTACCTGAGAGAGGTCGATTGAGAGACCTAAGGAGATCTGAGATGAATCGTGCTGCGTTCGCTTTGGTTTCGACTGCCGCATTGACCGCATCGGCCGTTGCGGGTGGTGACGGCGATGTCGGCTTCCGCTTTCTCGATGGCTCGGTGATCACGACGATCGCGCTGGATGATCAGTTCGATACCGAGGCAGCCTTCCCCGAGGGCTTCGAGGTTGAGCGCGTGTTCGGCGTTGACTTTGACTCGACCGGCGCGGTTGACGAGCCGGGCTTCTACATCAATTCGTTCAGCCGCATCCCCGGCCTGCGTGATCTGAGCCTGACCTACACCCAGCAGCCGCTGCGCGTGTTCGACGGCACCGACTTCGTTGCCACCGATCACACCCTGACGCAGATCAACGGTATTCCGGGTGTCAACGAGATTTCGTCGCCGACGACCGGCACCTCGGGCGGCTGGGTATTCCCGATCAGCGTGCCGACATCGGGTCCCTTCGAGTTCGACAACCACCCCGACTTCCAGCTCGACAATGGCAGCGACGCTCTCGTCGCAGGCGCATACCTCTGGGAGATCGAGTTCAACTTCATCGACGCGTCGGACAACGTGGTGTTCTCGACCGATAGCGTCGGGCTCGTGTTCAACTTCGGCCTCAGCGAAGAGGACCACGACGAAGCGATCGAAGCTGCCGAGGCGATCATCCCGACGCCGGGCGCTGCCGCGGTGCTCGCGATGGCCGGCATCGGTGCTTCGCGTCGCCGCCGCTGATTGAAATCCATCGCTCGCCCGATCCTGACCGGTCGGGCGGGTCTTACTCGCCGGCGTTGCGGTCTGGCCAGCGGATGACGACCGCGGAGAGGCCCGACATGCGGCCATCCTCGGGCAGTTCGCCGAGCAACACCTCGCTGCCCATCGCCCGGTTGCCCGGCGTCACGATTGCTTCTTCAGACACGTTGGCGACGACGAGCAGTCGATCGGTGCCTGTGCCTCGGAAGTACGCGATGACTCTGCTGTCGCCGGTATCGACGACCTGCGCAGCGTCGCTACGCAGGGCTGGCTCGGTCTGACGCAGGCGGATGAGCCCGCGGTAATGGCTCAACAGGCTCGCGTCGTCATCGGTCTGCGCTTGCACCGAGACCTCAGCCGGATTGTCGTTGAGCGCCTTCCAGGGCCGGGCTGTTGTGAAGCCGGCGGTGCCCTGCTCGGTCGTCCAAGGCATCGGCGTGCGTATCTCGGGGTCGGGCTTGTCGCCGGTCATGCCGAGTTCTTCACCGTAGTAGATGAACGGCGTGCCGGGCTGCGTGAATTGCAGCGTCGCTGCGAGCTTGCACTTGTCGAGGTCGCCGCCCAGCAGCGTGCGTGTCCGCGGCTGATCGTGATTGGCGAGGAAGTTGGAGTACACATGGCCCAGCGATTCGTACTTCGTTTGCAGCAACCGCATCTGCTCGGCCAGCCCGGTGGCATCGCCATCGCGCACAGCATCGAAGATTCG
>JBCCQU010000353.1:0-2970 GCA_039208875.1 Planctomycetota bacterium | reverse complement strand
GTACATCGCAGCCCAGCAACTCGGCGTCCGCGTGCCGGAAGACCTAAGCCTCGTGACATTCCACGCCGGCCCGTGCAACACGCTCGGCATCAATATCTCGACGTGGTGCGTGCCCGCACCGGAGATCGGCCGCGAAGCGGTCGAGATGCTGCTGGAGCGGATCGATAAGAAGCTTGAAACGATGCCGAGCCGGGTGCTGAAGTTCACGGAAGTGACCGACGGCACCACAGCAGCGCCGGCCTAAGTCAACGGGTCGGCATCCGAGCCGATTTCATCATCGAACCCGGCAAGTTGCGTATCGCAAGCCGGAGTGTGCGCCATGTCAGCCAAGCCGCCCGGCCAACGCAGCATTGCCCAAGGGTTGTCCAAGATTGGCGCTGTCGGCGTGGTCTTCGGCTGCATCGCTGCGGGTGCGGCTCTGCTCATCATCGCAAGGCTCGGCGACGGCGACCCCAACCGCTTCCTCGATCTGCTCGCGATCGGCTTCTTCATGGGCGCACTCAGCGCGATCTACTTCCTCGTCTTCGACCTCTCGGAGCACGGCAAATAGCTGTTCGCGACGCCCGCCCTGTCACACCACGCTGCTGCCAACTGCGACGGGCTTGGGTTCAACCTCCGACGGAGCCCCAGCGTGGCGATGGATGATCGCGTCGACGTGTTCGAGCGTGAGGTGGCCGACATCGGCTGCCGACTTGATCTCGGCTGTGACGGTCCGCGCGACATCGCTCGCAAGCTCAAGGCCGAGTTGGCCAGCGCGATGCCGCACCGCGTTCCAACCGGTCAGGCGGCTCGCGACGTTGACGTAGCGAGACAGGCCGAAGTCCTCGGGCCGCAGCGCCTCGTACGTGCTCGGATCGTTCAGCACCGCCTTGGCGTGGATGCCAGCCTTGTGCGTGAACGCACTGAAGCCGGAGACCGCCGCATTAAACGGCACGTCAACGCCGACGAGCTGCGCCACAGCGTGATCGATCTCGTGCAGCAACGGCAAGCGGTACGCAGCCTTCACCGCTTCGGGATCATCGGCATACACGCGCGCGATGAGCGCCGATAGCGGCACGATGCCGTTGCGCTCACCAATGCCGAGCACCGTGGTATCGATGTGCGTCGCACCGGCTGCAAGCGCGGCGTGCGCATTGGCCACAGCGCAGCCGGTGTCGTTGTGGCCGTGGAACTCGATGTCGGTCTCTGCGGGGATAACGCCGCGAACTGCGCGCACGATCTCGGCGATGCGCTCGGGCGTGCCGATGCCAACGGTGTCGGCGATGCCCACGCGGCAGATGCCGAGCGGCGCGACCGCCTCGTACACGCGGAGCAAGTCCGACAGCTCGGAACGCAGCGAGTCCTCGGTGCTGAAGCGCACCTCGACGCCGGCCTCGACCGCGATCGGGATGACGTCTTGCGCGAGCGCGATGATCTCATCGATCGACTTGCCGTGGCCGAAGCGGCGGAGCTGACTCGACGTGCCGATCACGACATCGACGCCATCGACGCCGGTGTCGATCGCTGTGCGCACATCGTCGGGATGGCAGCGCGTGTGCGTGAGGATGCGCGCATTAAGGCCAAGTCCCGCGATCGTCGCACAGTCGTCGCGGCTCTGCGGGCTGGCCATGGGGCTTGTGAGTTCGAGGTACTCAACGCCGAACGTATCGAGCAGCGTCGCGATGCGGATCTTGTCAGCCGTGGAGAAGAACGCGTTGGCGAACTGCTCGCCCTCACGTAGCGTCGACTCGATAATCGCGAAGCCGTGCGACGGACGATTGCTGGCTCGGTTGGCGGGGCTCTGGCGTGTCATGCGAATCTCCGTCACGCGGGATCGGCTGCGAGCGCAGCCTCGATGATGGCGTCGGTCAGTTGGTCGGTGGTGGCGTTGCCGCCGAGATCGGGTGTGCGCACGCGGCCGGCGCTGAGCACTTCGTCGATGCCCGCGTCGATGGCGCGCGCAATGGCCGGTTGCTGCAGCTGCTCAGCCAGCATGGCAGCCGCGCGGAGGCACGCGATCGGGTTGGCGCTGCCGGTCCCGGCGATATCCGGAGCCGAGCCGTGTACCGGCTCGAACACCGCTGCATCGGGGCCGATATTGGCCGACGCAGCCAGCCCGGGGCCGCCGGTCACACCGGCCGCGACATCGGACAGGATGTCGCCGAAAAGATTGTCAGCCACGATCACGCCGTAGCGCTGCGGCGACTGCGCAATGAGCATGGCGGTCGCGTCGACGTTCTCGATGACAAGTTCGATGTTCGCGAAATCGTCAGCCACGCGGCGCGCAGCATCGACGAACACAGCTCCGGTCGCGCGCATTACATTGGGCTTATCTGCGAGCACCACATGCGTCTCGCCGCGCCGGGCTGCCTGCTCGAAGGCGAACCGCGCGATGCGCTCGCACGCGAGCGCAGAGATGATGCGCACGGTCGCTGCTACTTCGCCGCGGCCGGCGAACCTTGAACCAAAGTGGGCGTCGAACGCCGCGAGTTGTTGTGTCTGTGGCCCAACCTCACCGAGATACGCCTCAACACCTGCATATAGGCCCTCGGTGTTCTCGCGAACAACGAGCAGATCGACATCATCATGCGGCGTATCGATGCCGGGCGGCGTGCGCGCAGGCCGGAGGCACGCGTAGAGATCAAGCTGCTGCCGAAGTCGAACGATCGGCGAGCGATACCGCAAGCCGCGCCCTTGTAGCTCTGGCGCGAGTTCCGCTTGCGCTTCCCGCTCGGTCTTGCTGGTGATCGCGCCGAGCAGCGTTGCGTCGGCTGCGCGCACGGCATCGATCGTTGCCTGCGGCAGGGGCTCGCCGCGCTCGCACCACTGCGCCCAGCCGATGTTGTGCTCGGTGTACTCGGCCTCGAGGCCGAGTGCTTGCAATGTGCGCACAGCGGCCGCTGTGACCTCGGGCCCGATGCCGTCGCCCGGCAGCACGGCAATGACTAGCTTCTGCGGGTGCTGCCCATTCATGACGCGGCTCCCGCTGGC
>JBCCQU010000352.1:0-3015 GCA_039208875.1 Planctomycetota bacterium | reverse complement strand
GCGGCAAATCCGCCGGTCAATCCATCACAAATCAGCTGTAACTCAATCTCTGTCCGGCCACGAATCGCCGCTAGGCACTCGGCATTCGGCAGTCGGCGTTACTTCTCGTCGTCAAACACAGCACGGATCGGCGGCGAGTCCAGATCGTCATACTGGCCGCTCCGCACCGCGCGGACGAACGCCCACACAAACGCGCCCGCGAGAAGCAGAGCGAGCGGCAGCATGATGAGCAGCACTTCCATCACTCACCTCCCGCGGTTGTTTCGCCGAGGCGTGCCCCCGTGCCTGCCGCGATCGAAACCACAGTGATCGAGCTGATCGGCATGAGCACCGCCGCCAGCAACGGGTGCAGGATGCCGGCCGCAGCCAGCGTCACCGCGACAAAGTTGTAGCCCAGCGAAGCGCCGATGCAAAGGCGTATGCGATCCATTGCGTTGCGGGATCCCAGAAGAAGCTGAGCGATCGCTCCGAGGCCCGCCCGCTGCATCGAAACATCCGCCGCGTCGAGGCTGACATCGGCCCCGCCGTGCACCGCGATGCCGACATCAGCCGCTGCGAGCGCAGCCGAGTCGTTCACACCGTCTCCGATCATCACGATCGCGCCGCGTGAACCGTCGTCGTCGCGCGCCCGCACCGCATGCCGAACCGCTGCGAGCTTCTGTTCCGGTGACATTCGGCTGCGCGCATTATCGATGCCTAGCTCAGCAGCCGCATGCGCCACCGGGCCAGCCGCATCGCCCGACAGCACCGCAACCGTCCAGCCGCTGTCGCACAGATTGTCGACCAAATGGCGAGCCTCGGGTCGCACCTCGTCACCGATCGCCACGCCGCCAGCCAGTCGGCCGTCTTCCGCGACCAGGACCGCGGACAGTCCCCGGCGTCCCACCTCAGCCGCCCAAGCCTCGGTGTCTTGGTCGATCGCAATGCCTTCATCCGACAGCAGCCTCGGCGTGCCGACGACGAGCGACTTGCCTTCGACCTCGCCGATCGCGCCGGCGCCGGTGATGTGCTGTGCGCCGTCGGCTTCCGCAGCGTGCGAGCCGGACGCCGCGATTGCCCGCGCGATCGGATGGCGCGATTTGGCCTCAAGCGACCGCACGCGGCACGCTGTCTCATCATCGACCCGATACCACTCCACGACCCGCATCGAACCGGTCGTCAGCGTGCCGGTCTTATCGAGGAAGATCGTGCCGGGCTTGGACAGCCGTTCGATCGGCTCGCCGCCCTTCACCAGGATGCCTGCCCGCGCGAGTCTGCCGATGCCGACCGACAGCACCAGCGGCGTCGCCATGCCCAGTGCGCACGGGCACGTCACGATAAGCATGGCTGTCGCGTGGTCGATGGCATGCGGGCTGCCCGCGATCGTCCACGCCGCGCCGATGATGATCGCGATCGAGGTCGCGATGACAACGAACCAACCCGAAATGCGGTCGGCCAGCTGCACAATCGGCGACTTGCTCGCTGCAGCATCCGACACCAACTGCATGAGCCGGGCCGACCGCGTCGCCGCACCGACAGCCGTCACGCGCACGCGGATGGTCGATGTCAGATTTACAGCACCCGCCCACACGTTGTCACCTTCCCGTGCCGGCACCGGCACCGATTCACCGGTCAGGATGGCCTCGTCTTGGTCACTCTCGCCTTCGACGACACAACCGTCGATCGGGATCGTCTCGCCAGCGTGCACCTCGGCCACGTCGTCAACATTGGCAGCTTCCACCGGGCGGGATTGCGTCAAGCCGTCAGCCTGCACCAGCCGAACGATGCCCGGCGTGATGCGCAGCAGCATGTCCACCGCATCCGCCGCACGCCGCTGCTGTTGTGCCTGAATGAAGCGACCAATCAGCAGCAAAAAGATCAGCGTTGTCAGCGTGTCGAAGTAGATCTCGCCCGTGCCGCGAATGGTATTCGACAGACCCCACGCTGTGCCGACCAGCAGCGCGAGACTGATCGGTATGTCGAGATGCGGCGTGCGCGTGCGCACAGCGGCGATCGCCCCGCGGAAGAAAATTCGACCAGGCCATGCAAGCGCGATGAGCCCGAGCACCGCTGAAACCCATCTGAACAGCGCGAAGTACTTTGCCTCGATTCCCTCGAAAACGCCTGCGTACAAGGCGATCGACACGAGCATCACGTTGCCCGCGAGCGCACCTGCCACGCCGATGCGCACAAGATGCGATCGGCTTTCCGGGCGACGAGATTCGGCATCATCGCGAGGCGGCGCCGCCGGGTATCCAAGCTCGTGCAAGCCACGAACAACGTCAGCGAATGTGCAATGCTCCGCCTGCCAGCGCACGCGAACGGTCATGCGCGACGCGTTCACGTTCGCTTCCAGCACGCCCGGCACCACACGGCCAAGCCGCTCGATCAACCACACGCACGCCGGGCAGTGCAGGCCTTCGAGCGCCAGCGTCGCAGTGGTGATGCCGCCGACGGTCTCTGTGTACCTCGCGATAAACGCGGGATCTTCGTAGACCGACACAGGCGTCTCTCGGCTTTCAGCTCGCGCCTTCTTCCGCTCCAGCGACCGCCGCATGTCGTAGTAGCGATCGAGTCCACTGCCATGAATGATGCGGTAGACCGACCGGCAACCCTGACAGCAGAACTGCTCGGTGGCGTCCGATTCGATGAGTCCTGCCGGCACATCAAGGCCGCAGTGCGAACACTCGACAGCGTCAGCGGTGCCGATATTTGGCGGGGCTGCGACTGTTGTCATAGCCCACCCGCCTGGTTGTCTGGTCGTGCCGCGTTGTCCGCGATGAAGCCGGTGAGCGTGCGCACGAACGGCGGGCAGCACATGAACCCTTCGTGACTTAGCGTGCGCACAGATTGCACACGATCGCCGGCCGAGCCATCTGCGAGATTCTGCGGAAGCATGTCGGTCACGCCGACGCGCCCGAAGGCAGTGGCCAGTCCGAGCGCGATGACGATGGAAGACGTCACGATCGGCAGCCGCGACCGCAGCGGCCCGGTGAGTTTCTGCAGCCCAAAGCCGAGCATGCCCATGACGGGGAG
>JBCCQU010000351.1:0-3027 GCA_039208875.1 Planctomycetota bacterium | reverse complement strand
TCTCGGCGTACACGCTGAGACGCTGTACACGCTGCTGTGGCGGGACTACTGCGATTGGTATCTCGAAGCGGTGAAGCCGACGCTCGCCAAAAGCCCAGCCCAGCAAGCTGTGCTCCGCAGCGTGCTCGATGCGATTCTTCGGCTGCTGCATCCGGTCGCGCCGTTCGTCACCGAGGCTGTGTTCGAGGGGCTGGCGAAGCTGCCGAATCCGGAGGTGCCGGGGCTGTCGCTCACGCGTTCGCGTCGCGGCGGTCTGCTTTGCACAGCCGGCTGGCCCGATGTCGCGGGCGACTACCGCGATGCCGAGGCCGAGGAGGCGTGGGGCCGTGTGCAGGGTCTCGTCTCAGCTATTCGCGAGGTGCGCGCGCAGCACCAAGTCAAGCCGCGTCAACGCATCACGCTGCACACCGCGGGCGATGCGCACGCCGCGGTGGGGCGGGTCGTCGAGTCGGCGCAGGCAGTGGTGGAGTTCCTGGCCGGCGTCGAGGCGTACACGTCCGACGAGCCGACCGGGCCGGCGGTCGATGTGCGCATCGAAGGCTTCGATTGCAAGCTTTCGAACCTGGCCGACGAGGTTGACCTCGGCGCTGAGTGCGAACGGCTGACGCGCGAGATCGCCGACAAGGACAAAGCCATCAAGGCGCTCGAAGGCCGGCTGTCGAATCCGGGCTACACGCAGAAAGCACCAGCCCACCTCGTCGAGCAGACTCGCAAGCAACTCGAACAAGCCAAAGCTGAGCGCGATGCGCTGCAGGCCAACGCCGAGAAGCTCGGGTGCTGAGGCGTCTTCGCTCGCATGGTTGGGCTCGCGCAGCTTTGCTGTGCACAGCCGCGGCATCGCTTGCAGGCTGTGCGAGCACATCGCCTCGAACAGACGACTCCACCAACACGCCGGCTCTCGCAGCACCTGTTGAGTTCACGGTCACCGACTGGACCTTCGCCGACGCGGTTGGCTCGCGTATCGAAACGCCTTCGTACACCATCTTCACGACCGATCCCAATCCCGTTGTCGAGCGTCGGCTGCCGGCGTTTCTCGAAGATTCGCTCGCGCGGTATCGCAGCTTCGCGGGCGCACAACTGCCAACGATCCAGACACAGCTCACGACGTACGTCATGGCGACGCGGCCGCAGTGGGCTGCGCTTGTGCAGCGCGAGGTGAGCGCGCGAAACGCGTCGGTCTACTTGCGTATCCGTCGCGGGGGCTTTGCCGAGCGGGGCCGGGCATACTTCTTCGATCTCGGCGTGCAAGACACGTTCGCGACCGCTGCGCACGAAGGCTGGCACCAGTACACGCAGGCGACGTTCCGTCAGCCGTTGCCGCTGTGGCTCGAAGAGGGCATCGCAGCCAGCATGGAGGGCTTCCGCTGGAATCCGCAGCAGCCCAACCGCGCGGTGTTCCTGCCTTGGTCAAACATCGAACGCTTCGATCGGCTCCGCGATCGCGTGGCTGCGACTGGGCCGATCCCGCTGCGCGAGTTGCTCGTCAGTCGGCCGCAAGACCTCATCGTGAGCAACCAGTCCGGCGCGCTCGACTATTACGCCCACGTCTGGGCGCTCGCGATGTTTCTGCAGGAGGCAGAGGGTGGCCGGTATCGCCCCGGACTTGCGAAGCTGCTCGAAGACGCTGCAACCGGTCGGCTCGGTGTCGAACTCGCGTCGCGATTTGGTCGGCGTGCTGCGCTCAGCAGCGTGTCGCGGCGGCTCGGGCCCGAGGCCTTCCTGGCGTACATCGACGATGACATAACGCGAGCCGAGGCCGCGTTCGAGGCATTCTGCCGCAAGGTCGTCGCGCCGGGCAGCAAGCAGCGGATCGCAGCCGGCGTATCGCCGCTGTAGAAGCGTTTCGCAAAAAGAACAACGCGAGCCCACGATGAGCCCGCGCTGCGGATGGTTTCTTGCTGAGCCGAAGAGGCTCAGGTGTTCGCTGCCGAGTTAGCGACGGCGGCGTGCCGCTGCCAGACCACCGAGGCCAAGCACCGCTGCCGCGCCGGGCGTCGGCACGGTGAAGAACTGATCGCCAGCGAACTGGTTCAGATCGACGCCGCCGAGGTTGCCGGTGAAGCCGCTCGCGCCGTCGCCACCGAGGTTGTTGGTGCCGACCGGCAGGCCGCCGAGGAGTTGGTTGGACAGGAAGTTGTGAGCCTGGTTGTTTTGCATCACCGAGATCTTGAACTCGGTGTTCTGGTCCACAGCCAGAGCCGCGAGGTTGATCGACAGCTCAAGGCCGGTGGTCACAGCAAGGGCTGCGTTCTGATCGGCCGCCGCGCCTTGGTTGCCGCCGATGCCGGCCATGTTCGAATCGTTGTACGCGACGGTCAGCTCGACATTGCGACCACCGAACACGCCGCTGCCGGTATCGCCAGAGGGCGTGCCGGTGATGTCGTTGACGATGATCGGGCCGGCACCGTTGGCGACGATAGCGCCGAGTCGCACGTAGTCGACATCGAAGTCGGTGCCGCCGCGACGGATGATGAGCAGGTGATCGGGCGAGAAGGCCGAATCAAAGGTCAGGCCGTTGGAGCCGTTGCGGAAGCCGTCCGAATCGGGGAAGACGCCGGCCGGGGCGATCGTGTTTTCGCCGCCCGACTCGGAATCGATGTAGATGTGCAGCTTGTTGAAGTTGGCCTCGAGGTTGCCGGTGAGGCCGAGGAACAGCTTGTCGCCGCGGGTCACGCCGTAGGCAGCGTTCCATTCCGACTGGTTATCGCCGAAACCGGTCTCAACGGTCTGGACGGAGAGCGCGTTGCCGTACTCAGCGCTCGTAATCGTGCCGTCGATGGTCTGGGCGGTGGCAGCCAGAAATTAAGACGGTGCCAAAAGTTTTATGGGGAAAAAAGTAATCTTTGATGAAATAGTAAACAAGTAGTGGTGGATATCAAATATCCGGGACAAGCTCAAATGTGGAATGTCCTTGGAATGAATTTCGCTATCTGGATTGAGATCCAGTGGTACAAATAACTACTAACAAATTCGCTAATTAATGGGATTATCAAAGACAATGCAATGCTTCGATTCAAGAGTTACTCC
>JBCCQU010000350.1:0-3028 GCA_039208875.1 Planctomycetota bacterium | reverse complement strand
GTGGCGGGTATGTCGAGCTGGTCTTCAGATCATGGTTATCGTCATCCGGCCAATTCTCGACATCCTCGACAACGGCTCGCCAGTCTCTTTCGAACGCGCCATCTGCGATTCGCCGCCTCACCCACGCGAAGTGCAGGAAGATCAGGTTCGTCGCGCGGTCGATGTCAATGCCAGCATCCGCTGCCCCGGCATCGGCTAGCGAGCTCGATACCACGCCCGCGATCGCTTCCCATGTGTCCTGCGCGGTGAGCTTGCCGTCGCCGTCGACGTCCTTGCTGAGCAAGTCCGCATCCACGAGCTCGTAGTACACCGCCACCGCGAAGTCGTGCACCGTCACAACATTGTCCAGCGTGTAATCGTGCATCGCGATCCGCGAGCCCGACTCGATGAGCCGGTACCGGATGCTCTCCGGGCCGGCCATCGCGAGTCCGGTAAGCGTGGCCAGCGTAGCTGCCGTTATTTGTATTGCTGTTTGCATGCTCCACCCCTGAGTGCTCGCGCGAACCCGTAAAACGTAACTCCCAGCCTTAACACGAGCAATCGCGCACCTTCTCGCCGCGCTTCAGACACCGCTGACAATCGCTCAGCCCCGTTCAGCAGCCCGCGCGACCGGTCGATACGCCAGCGTGCGCATCGGCTTCAACAAGAGCGAAGCATTCGCCATGCATGCCCTCGAGCGTGCCGTGGCCCGCCGCGCACAAAGCATGGAACGGCTCTCCACCGGCCTCCGCATCAACCGCGCAGCCGATGATCCGAGCGGCCTCATCGCGTCCGAGAATCTCAAAGCCCAGGTCGTCACGCTCGAGAAGCGCATCCAGAACGCCGAGCGCAGCATCACCTACTTCGGCGCCCGCGACGGCGCGCTCAGCGTCGTCAGCGACATGCTCATCGAGTTGCAGGGCACCGTCACCATGGCTGCCAATCGCAGCGGCCTCAGCGATGGCGAACGCCAAGCGTTGCAAGGCGACGTCGATAGCATCCTCGACGCGCTCAATTTCGTCGGCCAAACCAGCCAGTTCAACGGCCAGCAGCTCATCTCAGATGTCAGCACGTCACGCCTCGGCAACGTCTCCGTCGAGATCGAGAACGACGACGGCACCACCGAAACCGTCAGCTACTCACTCGCCGACCTCAGCGGCGAGCTCAACCTCGTCGATGGCGATCTCGAAAAGGCGCAAAAGGTCATCGACGCCGCCATTGCCAGCAACTCGGCTCAGCGCGGCCGACTCGGCACACAGGTCCGCGAAGAAGAGTCGGAGATTCGGCTCATGCAGAACGAACTCATCAACACGCAAGACGCGCTCAGCACCATCATCGATACCGACTACGCCAAAGAGACGAGCGAGCTGGTGCGCGCGCAGGTGCAAGAGCAGGCCGCGCTCCGCATGGTGCAGGTCTCGCGGCAGGATGCAGACAAGGTGCTGCAATTGCTCGATGGTGTGATCGATCCAAACGCCTAGCGAGCCGGCGCACGAAAAAACCCAGCCATCGAATGACTGGGCTCGGGTATGCGTTGATCGAACTTGTCTTAGTGGCACCTGTCTTTGGTGGCACCGGTCTCCAGACCGGTGCGATCGACAAGCTTTACTTGCTCGTCGCCCACTTGATGAGGATGTCAGCCACCTCGGGACGCGTGAACTCTCCCGGAGGACGCTCGCCGTTGCCGAGCATCTCGCGGACCTTGGTGCCGCTCAGGAAGATCTGGTCACCCTCGATCTTCGGGAACGTCTTGCCGCTCACCATGCCCTGCGCCTTCTTGCTGTACGCAGCGTGCTCAAACTTCAGCGGCTCGATCTCGATGTTGTCCGCATCGAGCTGATCGAAGATGTTCTGCGCGTCGTACGTGCCGTAGTAGCTGCCCACGCCGGCGTGGTCGCGGCCCACGATGAAGTGCGTGATGCCGTAGTTCTTGCGAACCAGGGCGTGCAGGATGGCCTCACGCGGACCGGCGTAACGCATGGCCGCCGGCATCACGGTCAGCATCGTGCGCTCAGCCACGAAGTAGTTCTCGATCAGCGCCTCGTAGCACTGCATGCGCACGTCGGCGGGGATGTCGCCCGGCTTGGTCTCGCCCACCAGCGGGTGGATGAGCAGGCCGTCGCAGATCTCCGTCGCACACTTGCACAGATACTCGTGCGCACGGTGGATGGGGTTGCGCGTCTGGAACGCCGCGACCGTCTTCCAGCCCTTCTTCTCAAACTCCGCGCGGGTCTGGGCCGGCGTGAGGCGATGATCGAGGAAGGCCTCGGGGCCGTCCGGATCAACGCACACCGTCACGACTTCGATCGGGCCGCCGAGGCAGGTATCGCCCTCAGCCTTCACAGCCTCCGCACCGGGGTGCTGGCCGTCGTCGTCGCTGGCACTGTTGAAGAAGATGGTCGCTTCCTTGGCCGCGTCGTGGTCGTACACCTCTTCAATAGTCATCACAGCCTGCAGCACGCCGTTGGGTGCGTGCAGCGCGACGCGCTCGCCCTTGGCCGGCGCATCGGCCTTGGCCACAGCAAGCGTGATCGGAATCGGCCAGTGGTTGCCGTCCGCCAGCTTCATGTTGTCGATGACGCCGTCGAAGTCGGCCTTGCCCATGAAGCCCTTGAGCGGGCTGAAGGCACCGATGCCGATCATCTCGACATCGCACGACTGCTTGGCCGACAGCGTGATCTTCTTCAGGCCCTCAGCCTCTTTGATCAGCTCGTCGCGGCGGGCACCCTCAGCGACTTGGTTCACCAGTGTGCCGCCGTGCGGCGCGATCAGTCCACCAGCCATCCCGACCTCCCGGCGTTTTCCGCCGATTCGTTGCCGACTTCGAGAGAGCGACACCGCCGAAGACCGCCGAAGTTCGCCTTCGGAAGCCACTCTGCGAGCCCAAACACCGCCCTATCGGCTGGGGCTCGGCCGGGCGTCGTTCGTCTTTCCGTCGAGTTGCACTTCTTCGGCCGGTCCCACCGGCCGCCACCCGTCGCGTTCGGTCGCCGGGCGGGCCACACTAGGGCCGCTCGCAGCCTCCGTCCAACCGTTGCAGCACGTTCCG
>JBCCQU010000349.1:0-3053 GCA_039208875.1 Planctomycetota bacterium | reverse complement strand
GTCCAACGCATCGAGGCCGACATCGACCGACACCGCGCCGTGCGTCAGCGCGCCCATGCTCACGCGGTCGACGCCCGTCTCGGCGATCGCCCGCACGGTGTCGAACGAGATGCCTCCCGATGCTTCGAGCTTGACGCTCGGTTGCAGATCGTCGCGCATGGCGACCGCTTCACGCAGAACGTCCGGCGGCATGTTGTCGAGCAGCAGCAGATCGATGACGCCGGCGGGCACCGCGAGCACAGCCTTCGCCTGCGCAAGCGTGTCGCACTCGACCTGAACGAACTTCAGATCGGCATGCGATTCTCGGGCGCGTGCGCACAGCTCGGTGAGCGACCGCGTGAGCGCATCGCCGGTGGGGCTGCCCATGGCTGCGAGATGGTTGTCCTTGATGAGCAGGGCATCGTGCAGGCCGAGCCGGTGTGGCGTGCCCCCGCCGCAGGCAACGGCGTACTTCTCAAGTACGCGCAGGCCGGGCGTTGTCTTGCGTGTGTCGCACACATCGCAGCCCGTGCCCGCGATGAGATCGACAACGCGGCGTGTGAGCGCGGCGATGCCGCTGAGCCTGCCGAGTAAGTTGAGCATCGGTCGCTCGAGCGCTAGCACATCGATCGCTCGGCCGGAGATGGTCGCGAGTGTCGTGTCTTGTGTGGCAGCATCGCCGTCGCTCGCGATGCGTTCAATGCCGACCTCGGGCGCGACGACATCGCGGAGTTGCTCGAGCATCGCGAGGCCCGCGATTGTCATCGGCTCGCGTGCGCGCACCGCGGCGGTCAGTTCGGCGTCCGGAGCGACGACAGCCTCGCTGGTCACATCGCCCGGCTCGCCGCCCGGGCCGAGGTCTTCGTCGCGGGCGATCTCGAACAGCCGTCGTGGCAGGCCGGTCGCGAAAAGTTCGCGTGCGAGGGCATCGAGTCTGCTTATGCCGGTGGTCATGCGGCTGGTGTAGCAGGAACGCGGACGCGGGGTCTAGACTGGCAGTCCATTCTTGGAGACGCCCATGACTCTGCTCGAAGGCCGCCGCGCCCTCATCGTCGGTATCGCCAACGACCGCTCGTACGCCTGGCACATCGCCAAGGCTCTGGCTGAGCACGGCTGCAAGCTCGCGTTCACGCACCTACCGGGCGAGAAGAACGAGCGCCGCACGCGGAAGGCAGCCGAGAAGCTGCCGGGCGGCGATGGCGAGCTGTGGCTGCACCCGCTCGACGCGGGGAGCGACGACGACATCGACGCTGCGCTCGAAGCCTACGGCAAGTCAATCGATCGGCTCGATGTGCTCGTGCATTCCATCGCGTTCGCGGAGCGCGAGTGGCTTGCTCCGGGCAAGTTCATCGAGACGCCGCGGCAGGCGTACACGCAGGCTGTGGATATCTCGGCGTACACGCTGCTGGGTCTTGCCCGTGCTGCCGTGCCGATCATGGAGCGGACCTCGCCAGACGCGGGCGGTTCCATCATGGCCATGAGCTACTACGGGGCTGAGAAGGTCGTGCCCGGTTACAACGTCATGGGTGTGGCCAAGGCTTCGCTCGAAGCAACAGCCCGCTACCTCGCGGGCGAGCTCGGCGAGAAGAACATCCGCGTCAACACGATCTCCGGAGGCTACCTGCGCACGCTCGCGTCGTCAGCCGTCGGCGGCATCGACACGATGGAAGCCCACAACCTGCAACGCTCGCCGCTGCGTCGCAACGTCGAGGGCGAGGACGTCGGCCGCACCGCGGTGTATCTGGCGAGCGAGCTCGGCTCGGGCGTCACCGGCGAGAACATCTACGTCGACTGCGGCGTGAACACCATCGGGCTTTGAAAGCCATCAGAACGGCGCGGGTGATTCGTACACCGTCCACTCGCCGGTGGTGGGGTGCCAGAAGCTGAGCATCGCGGCGTGCAGCATCATGCGCGGGCGTTTGGCGTTGCCATCGCCATCGAGCTGGCTGTAGAGCGGATCGCCGAGGATCGCGCAGCCGATGCCGCCCTCGTTGCGCGGCGTCATGGAGTGCACGCGGAGCTGATGGCCTCGGCCTGTGATGGGCCGAAACTCGATGCGCGTCAGCGGCCAGCCCTCGGGCGATGTAAATCTCTCGAGCACACGCCACAGCGTTCGCGCCGGCTTGCCTCGCTCGCAGCACACCATCTGCTTGGGCCTGTTCGGCCAATCGACGATCAACGGCAGCTCGACCGCGCCCTCGTCCGGGCCGTCCGGGCCGTCGCTCGGCAGCACGTCGCCATCGAGGATGGCCTCGTATCGCTTGCCCGTCTTGCGGTGCATGAATTGCCGCGACAGCGCCCGGTGGCTGGCTGCGTTGAGCGCCAGAACCATGATGCCCGAGGTGTCCTGATCGAGCCGATGCACCGTGACCGAGCCCGTGGCATCGGGATACAGCTCGCGGACGCGGGTCGTGACAGAGTCGAGCTTGTGCTCGCCGCGGCCCGGCACGCTGAGCAGCCCGACCGGCTTATCGACCACCACATACTGGTCGTTCTCGTCGAGAATGGTGAGAAGGTCCGGCACGGGCGGAAGGCTATCGTTGTCGATGGGAATGATCGAATCTGCAGCGTCGATGATGTTGGGACTTGCGGTGTCGGCCTCAGCGGGCGTGCTGTCCGCAAGCGATGACGAGCCGGCGCTCGGCAACCCGGTGCAACTCACCTTCCCCGAGCAGTTCATCAAGGCCGGCGAGGCATACTTCAGCCCCGATACCGCGATCGGCCGCGGCAAAATCATCTTTCAGGCGGTGCCCGCCGGCGCCGAGGGCGACAACAACTACTCGATGTACGTCGCCGATCTCGTGTGGGAAGGCCCGCAGCCGATCGGCATCGAGAACGTCATCGAGGTGAGCCAGCCCGGCTCGGCCAACACCTGTGGCTGGTTTCATCCCACACGCGAGGGCGAGATTCTGTTCGGCACCACCACCGTGCCGCCGCAGGACAGCGCGACGCCCGGCTATCAGCGCGGGACGGGCCGCTACCAATGGCAGTTCCCGAGCGAGATGCAGATCGCGACGATGACCATCGGCCAGCGCGCCATCGCCGAGCCGCTGTTCGAGCGCGACGGCTACACG
>JBCCQU010000348.1:0-3072 GCA_039208875.1 Planctomycetota bacterium | reverse complement strand
GTGAGCGAGGCCCAGAGCAGGCCGCTCGAGCCGAAGGTTGGCTCAC
Source organism: Planctomycetota bacterium (assembly GCA_039208875.1). Classification (GTDB taxonomy): domain Bacteria; phylum Planctomycetota; class Phycisphaerae; order Phycisphaerales; family UBA1924; genus JBCCQU01. Next base: position 3,026 of record JBCCQU010000348.1, on the reverse strand, counting down.
CGTCGAGGAGCTTGACGCGGAAGAAGCCGTCGAAGTACGGCGATGTCGCGAAGAGCACGAGCACGGCGGTCGCGCCGAGCGCCCACAGCACCCCTGCGATCCGCACGCTGCTCCGGAAAAGCAGCGCGGACACGATCGCCGATGCGGTGCCGAGCAGAACGATCCACCATGTCGCGCGCCCGAGCGTGAGCGCTTCATCCGGCCCGCCGTCGATGTAGCCGCCGACGGCATAACAGAAGAACCCGAGCCCGAAGATGCCGTAGACGATGCTTGGGACACCGGCAAGGTTGTTGATCGCTACGCGGAGCACGCTGATCAGCGCACCCTGCTTGGCATATTCCCGGATGTAGAGCGCGGCCAGCACGCCGAGCGGGACGACCACGATCGTCAGCAGCAATGTCACCGTGACTGTACCGATGATGACCGGAAAGATGCCGCCCTCGGTGTTCGCCTCGCGCGGGTCCGTCAGCAGGTAGTCCTTCCAACGGGACACGAACACGCTCGCTTTGTCGGTGAACCCGAGGGCGTTGGGCTGGAGCACCCGAACGATTTGGGACGCTTTGAGCAGTTGGTCGGGGGCGCTCTGCGACTCAGGCGCGAGCACGCCGGTCGACGAGGCAACGGCGACTCGGAACTCGCGGTCGAGCGCCTGAAGCCGTTCGAGCTTGGCATTCAGCTCTACGAAACGAGCCTCCGTGTCCAGGCGTCGGGCCTCGAGCGTGGCGACGCGTTCCGAATACCACCGCTCGAGCTCGCCCTGGCCGGCCTCGGGCCGCTCGAGCCACGCGCCCAGCAGCAAGACGATCCCGGCGGCAGCGATGACGATGAAGGCCCGCGACCTGCGAGCCGTGAGCCAAGCCCCACCGCTCGCGCTGGCAACGCCCAAGGCGAGTGCCGCCAGCCACACCGGGCGGGGCATGCCGCCCTCGCCGGCTTGGGCGAGTCGCAGCCCGGCGGACTCGACTGCCTGGCTGATCTCGCGGAGCTCACGGTTTGCGTTTGCGAGCGGGCCCGCACGCAGCTGCTCCATCTCTCGACGACGCTCACGGCCCGCGGAAACCGCGTCAGCGAGAGACTCAACATCAGGCGGGACATCTGCGCCGGCATCGGAACCGATCCTGCCGATAAAGACGCCCCACTCCTGCCGTTCGAGCAGCACAGCGTCGGCCGGTTCGGACCGCGAGGCCACATCGGACTCCTGCACCCATCGGAAGGGCGCGCCGCCGAGGTCCCGGTTCCCGACGCGGTACAAGGTCTGTCGGCTGCCGTCCTGATCGACCTTGGTGCGAACGGGCAGACCCAACACTTCTTCGCCTGACGCGAGTGTGACCGACTCGACACGCGACGGCCAGAACGAGCTGATGCCCTGCGCGAATACGAGGGCGAGGAGGCCGAAAATCATAACCACACAGATCGACAACGCGAACGCCATGACCCACTGCGGGAGCACACCCAGCGCGTTCGGGCTGGTCCGGTCGGCAGACATAGTGGCCGGCTCGCTGCTCATAGCATCGAGTTCCGCTTGCGGAAACGCTGTCGGACGATCTCAGCGGTTGTGTTGACGACGAAGGTCATCACGAACAGCACAACGCCGCAGAGAAAGAGCAGCCGGTAGTGCGTTCCGCCGCGTTCCGCTTCCGGCAGCTCGACAGCGATGTTGGCAGACAGCGTGCGCAGTCCCTCGAACACGTTCCAGTCCATGATCGGCGTGTTGCCCGTCGCCATGAGGACGATCATGGTCTCGCCGACCGCGCGGCCGAGGCCGATCATCGACGCGCTGAAGATCCCGCTCGCGGCGACGGGCAGCACGACCCGGACTGTGGTCTGCCAGCGTGTCGCGCCCGCGCCGAGCGATGCCGCCCGGAGGCTCGCCGGAACGCTCTGAATCGCGTCGTCGCTGATGGTGTAGATGATTGGGATGATCGCGAAGCCCATGACAATGCCGATGACGAGTGTGTTTCGCTGCGTGAAGGCGCCGACGATGCTCTCGCGGGGGTCAATATCGGCCGATGCGAGCAGCACCGCCGCGAGTCCGCCTGCGACGATCCCAAACATGCACGATGTTGCGATCCTTGCGATTGGTTCCCATGCCGCGTCGCGGATGCGAGACGACCGAGCCGTGGCGAGCGGCCAGACCACGAGAATGCACAAGACGGCCATCGCGGGCGCGATCAACGCGAACCAGCCGGGGCCGGCCGCGCCGTAGACGCCGCTGAGCCAGTTCTTCACGGCGACAGAAGGCTGCGCAAACTCCTCCGCGAGGTCGTCAACACGAGCTCGCGTCTCGTCGGTGGCTGGCTCGACCGGAGAGGTGCCGAGGCCATCGGCCGTTGGCTCGACGGATCCCGCCAGCGTGAGCACATCCGCACGGTCGGGCCCGAAGAGCACCCGCTCGAACGGGTTGGCGAGTGCGATCGAAAGCCCGATACCCGCCGCAGCGACAAGCACGACGTACATCGGCAGCGCAGCGCTGCCGTGGGTTTCGTTTGACGAACCCGCGCGAAAGCCCGACAGCCCGGAGATCACGAGCACAAGCAACGGAACGACGACGAAGCTCGCGAGCACGACAGAAAGATGCTCCGCGACGAACGGGGCAACAACCATTGCTGCGACGAAGCCGAGCACGACCGACGGCAGGGACGCCATCGTCTCGATCATCGGCTTGACCACGCCGCGGACACGCTTCGAGAGGAACTCGCTCGTGTAGATCGCCGCGAGCACGGCGATCGGTGTCGCAAAGAGCATTGAAACGACAGTCGCTTTGATCGTGCCGAAGATCAGCGGCACAAGGCTGAGCTTGGGCTCAGCCGCATCGGTCGCGCCGGACGCCTGATATACGTACTGCGTCTGCAGCTGACCTTCGAACAGCATCGGGGAGAAAAGGCTGCGCGGCGTGACGTCCGGGTGCCCGAGCCGGACGGACCCGACGGTGTACCCGTCTTGCGTTGCGACGACAAAGCCGTCGGTCTTCGGGGCGACTGCTACCGTCTGCACCGAGGTACCAACGTCGATCGCTGCGACCTGCT
>JBCCQU010000347.1:0-3096 GCA_039208875.1 Planctomycetota bacterium | reverse complement strand
GTAAGCCGGGTTGATCGCTATCAATCGCTTGGTCGGCGGGCTTGATCGATGTCGACGCCATGATGACCATCGGCGTTAGAAACAGTACCGACGCGATCAGCACCAGCATATTCAGGCAGGTGCGGTTGATGAGTTTCGTCGCTCTCGGTGACACGCGGACCGGACTCCTCGGAGTGATTAGCTGCCCTGATAATGCACGAGCCGCCTGGCAGCAAGAAAGATGAGGCCGGTGAGGCCGACGATGATCACGACCTGCACCCACGCCATGGCGCAGGCGTAACCCATATCGCGGAACTCGAACGCTTGTTGGTAGAGGTACTGCGCGTAGAAGAGCGTGGCTTCGCCCGGGCCGCCGCCCGTCATGATGTAGGGCTGCACGAAGATCTGCAGCATACCGAGCAGGGTCATGATGACGTTGAACAGCACGACCGGCGATATCATCGGCAGCGTGACGTTGAAGAAGCGGCCGATCGGACCGACGCCGTCGAGGTCCGCGGCTTCGTACAACGATCGCGGCACATCCTGCAATGCGGCGAGATAGATGACGACTGGCTGACCGATCACCCACAGCGTCATGATGCCGATGCCGGGCATCGCCCACGTCGTGTCTTGCAGCCAACTCGGGCCTTCGATGCCAACCCAGCCGAGCGCGCGGTTGATGAGGCCGCTGCCGGGGTTGAACAGCCACTGCCAGATCATGCAAGTCGCGACGAGTGGTACGAGCTGCGGCAGAAAGATCGCTGCTCGATGCACCGTGCGCCAAGCGATCGCGCTATTGAGCAGCACCGCGGTCAGCACCGATGCAGTTGTCATGAGTGGCACGAGGACGATCGTAAAGAGTGCTGTGTTCTTGATGCTCACCCAGAACACTTCGTCTTGAACGAGTCTCGCGTAATTGTCAGCACCGACGAACACAGGCACGCCGAGCAGCGGGTAATCCGTAAAGCTGTAGTAAAAGCTCATGGCCATCGGCAACAGCAGGAAGACGCTGAACCCGATGATCCACGGGCTGATCCACAGCAGACCGATGCCGAGTTGTTTGCGGCGAGCGGCACGCATGACTCAGCCCCGCTCTCGCTCGGTGCGGGCTCTGAGCTGACGTTGATAGCGTGCACGCACACGGGCGTACTCAGCCGATGCTCTGCTCTGCACCGTCTCCAAGGCAAGAGATGGATCGAGTGTTTCGTCAGCCCAGATCCGATCGCGCGCCTTTCGGATCTCTTCGCGATAAAAACGCACGCTGCTCATTCGCGGCAGCCAGAACGCGTTTGATGATTGGAAGACGCGGTCGTGCTCCTTGATGGCTTTGTTGGGATGCGCGGCTTGGAACGCGGCGTCGGTCTCGCGGAACGGTGAGCTCTTGTAGTGAGCCGTTGCAAGCTCGTATTGTTGATCACGTCGCTGCGTGAACTTCAGAAACTCCCAGGCAGCCTCGGGCTCTGGGCAGTTGCTCGGGATCATCAGCACGTCGCACTCGATGAGAGCACGCGGGTTGTCCGGGTCATAGATCGATTCCGGAACGGGCATCGGCGTTGCGGCATAGTCGAGCTCGGGCTTGTAAGCCGCGATCACGTTGCCGAGCCAAGGCCCTTGCACGATCATCGCGAGTTGGCCTGCGAGCAGCGACATCTGCGGGCTTTGATACGTACCGAAGCTTGCGGCGAATCCGCGGACATCGCTCGGCCCGAAGCGGTGCAGATAGCTCTGGAACCACTCGTACGCCGCGACGTTTTCCGGCGTGCTTGCAGTGATCGTGTCGGTCGCTTCGCTGTAGAGCGAGCCGCCGAAATACTCCGGCCACTGTGCCGGCCACCACACCGGCTCGTTCGGCAGAAAGCCGAGCCGTTGCAGCTTGCCCTGTGCATCGCGGATGGTCAGGCGTTCTTCGTACTCGGTCAGTTCTTCGATTGTGCGCGGCGGGCGATCCGCATCAAGGCCGACCTCGCGAAACGCAGCCCGGTTGTAATACATCAAGATCGAGCTGGCGGTGCCAATACCCGCCCAGAGCTTGCCGCGATGGTTGAGCAACTCCCAGACGGCCGGGGCATACAGCCCTTCACCGATTTCGCTGCCGGCTGCGAGATCATCCAGCTGCAAAAATGCACCGGTATCGGCAAACTCGGGGACGATGAAGCTCCAGAGGCCGACCAGTGCTGGCGCGTCGTTGCCGGAGATCGCCAGCATGGCCTTGGTGTCGATCATCGAGACGTTGAGATACTCGACCCAGATGCGGTCCTGGCTTGCGTTGAAGCGGTCGACGATGCGCCGCATGGCGGCACCCTCGTGGCTTGACCACTTCTCCCAGTAGCTGATCACGAGTCGGCCGGGTGGAGCCTTGCGTTGGCCGAGCGGCGCGAACGCGATACCGACACCGGCCGCAGCCACCGCCCCGAGCATGGCTCGCCGACTTAGCGTTCCAACATCAGACCACGAACCCACTTTCGCTGCGCCTCCGAGCATTTGCCAGAATCATGCAGCGTACAGCACCGGCCCGGACTCGGAAACCGAGCGTTGAGCGGATTGCCGCGGGGTGGGCGATGGGCCTATTGTGCTTGCCGGCTGTGACTCGCAACCGCATATAACGGGCGTGTACCGAAGTGGACAAACGGGGCAGACTGTAAATCTGCTGGCTTAGCCTTCGGGGGTTCGAATCCCTCCGCGCCCACTACCGACAATCGCGACGACTGCGTCGCGATCAGCCGCCGGAAGCATCGGCGGACTCGGGCTTCAACAAATCATCGAAGTACTTGTGGACCTTGTCGACCTTCGGCTGCGACACCGCGCGAATGTAACCCTGATTCGGGTTGCGGGCCGCGTAGTCCTGGTGATACTCCTCCGCCCGCGAGTAGTTCTCGAGCGGCTCCAGCGTCGTCACGATCTTCTTTGCGTACTCGCCGCTGGCGTTCAGCTTCTCGATGTACGACTCGGCGAGGGCCTTCTGCTCGGCGTTGGCGTAGAAGATCGCGCTGCGGTAGTGCGTGCCGATGTCGTTGCCCTGGCGGTTCAGCTGCGTCGGGTCGTGCGTCTTGAAGTGAACCTCGAGCAGCTTCTCGTAGCTGATGACCTGCGGGTCGTACACGATGCGGATGCTCTCCG
>JBCCQU010000346.1:0-3109 GCA_039208875.1 Planctomycetota bacterium | reverse complement strand
TCGCGTCGAGCCGGAGCGAGCGAACCAGTAACTCGGCGTACTTCTCGTCATCGCCGAGTTCGCGGTGCAGCAATGCTGCATCGAGCGCCAAGCGGCTGCGCACAGAAACGTCGATCGACTCCTGACCAAGCAACGTCTCGAACAATCGGATGCGGGCTTCAGCAGTCTGCTCACGCGCGACGCGATGACCGATTGCGCGGAGCTGCGCAACGGTGTCGGTCGGATCGAGACGGATCAGCTGACGTGTCAGCGACTCCACGAGTTCGCCGTCGTCGGCTGCATCGGCAGCGAGCAGGCGTTGCCGCACGAGCTCGGCATCGTTCGGCGCGAACATCTGTGCAAAGCTCAGCAGTGTGCCCGCCGCGGCGGCGTCCTCACGCGTCGGCTCGGCCTGCGCGCGCAGATCGATCAACGCCAACGACGTGAGCTCTTCAGCGAGGAACGCTCTGCCATCGACGGCGTGGCTATCTACGCCGGCGGCCGGCGTATCCGTCTGTGCAATCGCAGCCGACGGCACGACAGCCATCACGCTTAGGAACGCCCACTTCAACCAATCGGCAACTCTGCATCGATTCACATCGGACCTCCCGCACGGGCTGCGGCCAGCATGACCCACAAGCCGTACACCGTCCACACTCCGGCCGCGAAGACCGAGAGCGTCAGCAGTATCTCCATCGGCACAACGACCCGCCGAGCCGCACGCGGGAAGACGCGATCGGCCACAAGGATGGCGAACACGAGCTGCCCGCCGACGATCCAGAACACGCCGGACGCGGCCAGCACGTCCGAGAAGGCTGCGAAGCGGGCCCGCCCGAGCGTGAGACACCACGCGCCGCCGACCGTCATAACCAGCGCCCACAAGAGGGCGGTCGAGACAAGCACGGCTGCGCTGACATGTCGGCTGTACGACACGGGCTCCGCCCTCGTTCACACCTTCGCGGCTCTGGTCCTCTGGTGTCGATCTCGACTCAGCCGAGCGCCATGGTCATCAGGAACTCGGCGTTGGTCTTGACCTTGCCAAGGCGGCTCTTGAGCAGCTCCATCGACTCGACGACGTTCATATCCGCCAGGACCTTTCGCAGGCGGTAGACCAGCTCGAGCTCCTTGGGATCGAGCAGCAGCTCTTCGCGACGGGTGCCGCTGGCTGCGACATCGATCGCGGGCCACACGCGCTTCTCGACCAGCTTGCGGTCGAGGTGCAGCTCGCTGTTGCCGGTCCCTTTGAACTCCTCGAAGATGACCTCGTCCATCTTGGAGCCGGTATCGACGAGTGCGGTGCCGATGATGGTGAGGCTGCCGCCACGCTCGATGGCGCGGGCTGCGCCGAAGAACTTCTTGGGCCGCTGCAGCGCATTGGCATCGATACCGCCCGACATGATCTTGCCGGAGTGCGGCTGATCGCTGTTGTACGCGCGGGCCAGACGCGTGATGGAGTCGAGGAAGATGACGACGTCTTCGCCGAACTCGACCATGCGCTTGGCCTTCTCGATCACAACCTCGGCGACGGCGACGTGCCGCCCGGAGTTCTCGTCGAACGTCGATGCCACGACCTCGACCGACTCGGCGGTGTTCCGCTTGAAGTCCGTCACTTCTTCCGGTCGCTCATCGACGAGCAGCACGATGATCTTGGTCTCGGGATAGTTCTGCGTGATGGCCCGCGTCATCCGCTGCAGCAGCACCGTCTTGCCGGTGCGCGGCGGCGCGACGATGAGCGCCCGCTGCCCCTTGCCGATCGGCGCGACGAGATCGATCACGCGGCACTCGATCTGATCGGGCGACGTCTCAAGAACGAAACGCTCCTCGGGGTGCAGCGGCGTGAGATCCTCAAAGTTGATGAGGTTGTGGATCTCGCGCGGCTCCTTGCCGTTCACCGAATCCACACGCAGCAGCGCGAAGTACTTCTCGCTCTCCTTGGGCGGGCGGATCGCGCCGCGGACGACCATGCCACGCCGCAGGCCAAACCTGCGGATCTGGCTGGGCGAGACGTAGATGTCGTCCGGTCCGGGCAGGTAGCTCTGCTCGGGGCTGCGGAGGAAGCCGAAGCCGTCGGACATGATCTGCAGCGTGCCCTCGCCGAGCATGAGGCCGAGCTTGGCTGCGCGGGCCTTGAGGATCTTGAAGATCAGGTCTTGCTTCGGGATCTGGTTGAAGTCTTCGAGGCCCGAGCCCTCAGCGACCTTGAACAGATCATCGAGCTCCATCCGCTGCAGCTCGGCGATCGTGATCTGATCCTCTGCAGCGTCGGGGTCGGCGTTGGCGGCGACACGCTCGAGCTCGGCAGCTTCGCGCTCGAGCTCCTCATCGCTCGGGAGCAGGTGCGTCGGGAAGCCGCTGCCGGATGAGCGATGGTTGTAGCCGTGGTGCGGTCCGCCTTGCTGGCCGCTTCCGGGCTTGCGCTTCTTCCGCTTGCGACGCTTGGGGCCGGCGCCTTCGCCATCGCCCTGGCCTTGGCCCTGCCCTTGCGGCTGACCTTGTGATTGGCTCTGAGATTGGCCTTGCGATTGGCTGCTGCCCGCGTCGTCGGCCTTTGCCGTCGACTTGGTTTCAGGCTTGGCTTCGGGCTTGGTCTCGGCCTGCGATTCAGACTTTGCCGATGCCGACTTAGCCGTCGTTTCAGCCTTTTCACCGGTCTTTTCGCCGGCCTTGTCGCCCGTCTTGGCAGCCGACTTCGCACGCGAACGCGTCGCCTTGCTTGTCTTCGGCGTCGGCGCATCGGCGCTGTCCTTGGCTGCAGCACCCTCAGCGATGGACTTGGGCGCGATCTTCTTCGTCCGCCGCTTCGGCTTGGGAGCCTCAGCCCCAGCGTCCGTGACCACCGGTTCTTCAACAGCACTCGACTTCGCCATGATTCGATCGATCCTTCGTGAGTCCCGGCTTGCCGCGCCGGGCACCATCCATAGGTCCTGCAACCCCTGAGCCGGAGCACCGCTCCGCGCTTCCCTCGGAGCAAACAACTGCTGCGAGGCTGAAAATCCGATTGCCCCGGTCGGCACCGGGAACGACAACTGCGTACCAAACGGAAGCGCCCCAAGCCCGGTCGTCGCACGATTAACCGAATCGGCCAATCGTTTCGCTCGCGGAAATGCCCGACGCTCTGGTGGGAAACCGC
>JBCCQU010000345.1:0-3136 GCA_039208875.1 Planctomycetota bacterium | reverse complement strand
CGGCATGAGCTGCCAGAGCTCCGCGGCCAGCAGCGCATCGAGATCGGGAAAAGCTCGGGACAGTGCGCGCGCTGTGGAATCACCAACGTGGCGAATGCCGAGCCCGGCTAGCACACGGGCAAGCCCGCGCGACTTGGCGGAGTCGATAGCTGCGAGCAGGTTGTCGACCTTCTTCTCGCCCATGCGGTCGATGGCGAGCAAGGCATCGCGGTGCTCGTGCAGCTTGAAGATGTCAGCGAAGTGATCGAGCGGGATGCCGCCGTACGCACGGATGGCGTCGATCGTCGATTCGCCGAGACCGTCGATATCCATCTGCTTTCGGCCTGCAAACCAGATCAGCTTCTCGCGGACCTGCGCCGGGCACTCGGGGTTGACGCATCGGCGGGCTGTCTCGCTCGCGATATCGCCGACCGCCTCGGGTGGCTCGATCTCGACCGGCACGCCGCAGACCGGGCAGGCTTGCGGAGCTTCGATGGGCTTGGCGTCTTTGGGTCGGACATCGGGCACCGAAGCCACGACATATGGAATGATTTCGCCAGCCTTTTCGACCTCGATCGTGTCGCCGATGCGGATGTCCTTCTTAGCGATCTGGCCGTAGTTGTGGAGCGTCGCGTGGCGGACTGTTGTGCCCGCGAGCAGCACCGGCTCCATCTCGGCCCGCGGCGTGATCTTGCCGGTTTTGCCGACCTGGTGTTCCACGTGAAGCAGAACCGTGCGTTTGCGCTCAGCCGGGTATTTGTACGCGATCGCCCAGCGTGGGCTTTTGCTGGTGACGCCGAGCTTCTGCTGTTGGTCGAAGCGGTCGACGCGGACGACGAGGCCGTCGGTGGCGTAGCCGAGCTTGCTGCGCTCGCTTGCGAATGCTTCGACCTCGTCGATGACGCTTTCGATGGAGGTGTGCGCGCGCCGGCGTGCGTTGGTCGGCAGGCCGAGCTCCGCGCAGCGTTCGGACAGCTCGGAGTAGCTGGCAGCGAACTCGGTCGGCTCGATGACGCCGACGCCGTGCATCGCGAATCGCAGCTTGCGTGCGGCGGTCACGCCGGGGTCGAGCTGCTTGAGCGTGCCGGCGGTGCTGTTGCGGGGGTTCATGAAAGGCTCGTCGCCGGCGTCGGCCCGCTCGAGATTGATCCGCTCGAACTCGGTGAGCGGCATGTAGACCTCGCCTCGGACCTCCAGCGTTTTGGGCGGGTCGCCCCGAAGCACAAGCGGTATCGCGGCGATGGCGCGCGCGTTGGCGGTGATGTCGTCGCCCTGCGAGCCGTCGCCGCGGGTACGGGCCCGGACGAGCCTGCCATGCTCGTAGCGGAGGCTGATGGCCACGCCGTCGATCTTGGGGTCGGTGGTGAGGACGATGTCGGTCGGCGTTTCGTCGGTATCTGCAAACAGCGCCGAGCCGGAGGTAGCGGTTTTGGTGTTGAGGCCTCGGCCGACGCGCTCGGCCCAGTCGCGCAGGTCTTGCACATCGAAGGCGTTGTCGATGGACAGCATCGGCACGGCGTGGGGCTTGGTCTCGAAGCCTTCGATCGGCTCGCCGCCGACGCGCCGGGTGGGGCTGTCGGGGTCGACGAGATCCGGGTGGTTGGGCTCGTGCTCGGCTTCGAGCTTGGCGAGCTCGGCCAGCTGCCGATCGAACTCGGCGTCGGGCATCATCGGCTCGGCGTCGACGTAGTACGCGCGGTTGGCTCGGTGCAGCAGCTCGCGGAGTTCGCGGATGCGGGCGTGTTCGGCTGAGGGCTTTGGCACGCCGAATGGTACGGGCCTGTGCGCACGGCCGAGCGGCGGTAGCATCGGGCATGAGCCGGGCACAGATCATCGATGGCAAGGCGCTGGCGGCTGCGATCCGCAAGGACATCGCTGCCCGGGTGGCCACGGTGCGCGAACGCGGCGGGCACGTGCGGCTCGATGCCATCGTGTGCGGCGACGACGACAACGCTGCGCGCGCGTACGCCCTCGGGCAGGCGAAGGGCTGCGAGAAGGTGGGCATCGAATATGTGCTGCACGAGTTGGCCGGGCGTTCACGCTACGAGGACGTAGCCGGTCGCGTGCTGCTGCTGAACGAAGACGAGGATGTGTCGGCGATGATGCTGCACCTGCCGTTGCCGGACGGCGTCGATCCGTATCGCGTGCAACGGCTGATAGACCCGGCAAAAGATGTTGAGGGTGTGAACCCCGCGAACATCGGCAACATCGTGTACGGGCGGTCGAGCCTGGCGCCGTGCACGGCGCTTGCGACGATGCGGATGATCGAGTCGACCGGGATCGATCTGCAGGGTTCGCGATGCGTTGTGGTGGGGGCGGGCGATGTGGTCGGCAAGCCGATCGCGGTGATGCTGATGCGGCGTGAGGCGACGGTGATCTCGTGCAACGAGTACACGGCCGGGCTGGACGATCTGTGCAGGTCGGCGGATGTGGTGGTGGCAGCGGCGGGGGTGCCGGGGCTGGTGCGGGCCGACATGGTCAAGCCGGGCGCGGTTGTGGCGGATGTGGGGATCAATCGCGTGACGGGCGAGGACGGACAGATGCGCACGGTGGGCGATGTGGACTTCGACGCGGTTTGTGAGGTGGCCGGGTGGGTGAGCCCGGTGCCGGGAGGCGTCGGGCCGGTGACGGTGGCGATGCTGCTGAGCAACGTGGTGGATGCTGCGATCCGGAACTGAGCGGTGGTCGCAAGCTGTGCGGGTGTGGTGCGTTGAGTCAGCGTTGACCTTGGGATGCGGGCCCGCTTGAATAGTGGCAGCGGGCACGCCGATTTCGGGTGCGGACATCGCTGAAGGGAAGCTCTATGGATGGCTCCGGACACGGCTTGACACTGACGCTGGCGTTGTGGACGCCCGGCCCGCTGGAGATCGGGGCGATTTTGGTCGTCGGTCTGTTGCTGTTTGGTCGTCGGCTACCCGAGGTTGGTCGGAGCGTGGGGCGGTCGATTGTCGAGTTCAAGAAGGGCCTGAAGGGCGTTGAGGACGAGATCGAGTCGGCGGGTGATGCTCCGGCTTCGAAGCCGTCTGCCGTGAAGCCGCCGCTGGCGGAGGGCGGCGTGGACCCGCGGGTGAGCCATGGCGGCGAAGAGATGGGCACAGAGGCGGAGACGGCGGAGGCCGAGGGGCGACCAACGGCATAGCATCGCTTTCCAATTTGG
>JBCCQU010000344.1:0-3145 GCA_039208875.1 Planctomycetota bacterium | reverse complement strand
GCCTCGGCGATGCCGGCGACGTCGGCGAAGGTGACGCCGGTCATCTCCTTGTGCATCATGCGGTGCTTGGACTTGCCAAAGTTGCCGAGCATGCCGCCCGGTCCGCCGCCGGCGTTACGGGCCATACGTGCGATAAAGAACCAGATGATGAGGATGATGAGCAGCAGCGGGCCGAAGGCCATAAGGATGCCCGGCCAGACCGAGTCTTGACGAGTCGTGTACTGGCCGTTGGTCAGCTCGTGGACGCGCTTGGTCAGGTTCTCAGCCGTGTAGCGGTTGAAGGGCACGTAAACGGTGGTCTCGCGGTCGCTGTCGGGGCCGGGCTTCTGCCGGGCCTGTATCTGCGAATCCTTGATGATGACCGAGCCTTCGACGATCTTGTCTTCTTCCCACAGCGTGGTGAAGGTCGCTTCGTCGATGCGTGTGCCGCCACCGGACGAGTTGAGGAACATCACCGCGAGGAGCGCGATGAGCAGCAGCGCGAGGAGGCCGAACAGGCTGCGCGGCGGTGGCGACGAGGCCGTGCCGGGTGCCTTGCCTTTCTCGCCCTGTTCGCGCTGCGATTCCCCGGCCTCGGGGGCGCCGTTGGGAGGAGTATTCGGAGGTGTGTCGGTGGGTGGCGTGCTCATAGGCGGTCTATCGACCTTTCTGGCCATTGGTTCGCCGACTGTTCGCAGCAGGATTCGCTCCTGAGGCGTTCGTAGCGCTGGGCAGTCGGATGCCGTTCGGGTTGCTCGGGCAAGGCTAGGCCGATGATGCGCTGCTAGACCGGCTACCAGTTGTCACGGAGTTCGGCGACGATGTCGCGGGCGAGTTCGTTGATGGCGTCGGTCTGGCCGACTTCGAGCCGTTCGCCGACGGGCTGAGTCGGAACGAAGGAGGCGGTGGCTGCGAAGTTGCGGCGGGCGAGGATCGGCTCGCCGACGCCGGCTCGCTCCACCTCAAAGTCGACCACGACTTCCGTCGCTTGTTCCAGCGTGAAGCCGGTGCCTTCCTGAATCGCGAGCACGCCAAGCTCGGCATCCGTGATGGTGCCGGTCAGGACAAGCTCAGCGGACGACGCACGCACGATGCGCCAAGGCGTCGTTGTCTGGATCTCTTTGGTGATCGCTTCGGTGAGCCGAGCTTCGAGTCCGGTGGCGAACGTGTTGTTCGCGAAGACCGGAACGGCGATGGTCTCGACTTCTTCATCAAAGCCCGAGCCGAAGGCCCAGCCCTGTGATGGATCGGATGCGCACGCGATGAGCAGCACGCTGCAAACCGAAACGATACTGGCGACAAGCAGTGCGCGGCTCATGGCGTGCCGCCGGCGGACTGGTCTTGGGCTTCGGTGTCGGCTTGCGCTGCGTTGTCGACAGCGGGGCTCGGCGGAATCGTCCAGCCCTCGCGTTCAGCCATCTCTAGGCCGCGCTGCGCGGATGCGGTGCGTGGGAACATGCGGAGCAGCCGTTGCGTCGTGATGCGCGAGGCCGGGGCGTCGCCGCGATCGAGATACCACTCGGCCGTGCGGAGCATCTGGGCTGCGCTCGATTCCTCGAGACGTGCGCTCAGCGCTTCGTTGAGCCCGGCAGCCTCCGCATCGAGCGGGAAACGATCGCGATATTCATCGAGCAGCACACGGGCTTCGATGAGTCCGGCGCCGTTGTAGCGGGGGCCCTTGAAGCGGCCGACGTTGGCGAGCACGCGACGCTCCATCGCGTGCGCGAGATAGTCGCTCTCGGGAAAGTTCTCGACGAAGATGTCGTACTGCTCGGCTGCGAGTGCGAGGTCTCGCTCCTGGTAATAGAAGTCGGCGAGCGTGATCGCAGCCTGTTCTGCCAATGCGCTGCCGGGCACGCGCTCTTGGATGCGCACGAGCAGTTCTTCGCCGACGGGCTTGCCGTCTTCGATGCGGAACAGGCCGAACCATCTGCGGTTAAGGCCGTTGAGATATCGGGTGCCGATTTCGAGCTCGCGTTCCAGTGCGTCGATGAACGCGCTGGACTCTGGGAAGTCGGTGATGATGGTCTCGTAATCGTAGAGCGCTTTGAACTCTCTGTTGAGCATCACGAGCGCGTCGCCACGCGTGAGGTACGCATCGGCCAGCCAAGGGTTGCTTGTGCGTTCGTTGGCGTCGAGCCACTCGTTGATCAGTCGCCGAGCGGCTTTGGGTTCATCCGACGCGATGAGCCGTCGGGCATCGGCGATGATGGCAGCATCGCTGCCCGGCTCGGGCGGATCGAGCGGCACCCAATCTGTGGTGTCGTCGTCAAACTCGAACGTCGGCGATTGCGCGGTGGCGGACGGTGCACCGACAACCGCGAGCAGGAGCACTTGCCAGAGGGGCTTGAGCATCGCGTGAGGATAGCGGATGCGGCTCGGCCGCTCGGTGTGCCAGGTGTTGGGTTGTTGCCGGTTGCTGGGGCGTGCTCAGCGGCGGCGACGCGATGCAGCGAGGCCGAAGACGCCGAGAAGTGCGGCGCTGCTGGGCGTCGGCGTGACGTTCAGCGTGAGGCTGAAGGTGTGCCAGCCGTCACCCGGGCTCGCATCGGCGCTGGATTGCCCTTGCACGAGCAGGAGTGCCTGGCTGCCGAGCACGGTGCTGTCGTCAATGAGGCCGTTCCAGTCGAGGCCATCGCCTGGGAGGACGAACGGCGGATCGCCGCCATCGAAGAGCGGGGTGCCGCTGGCACGCTCGATGAACGGGCTGATCTGCATGAGCCGCGGATTGACAGCCGGCATCACATCGACGCCCTCTCCGTCACCCATGCCGAGACCGATGTAGTAACGCTGGATGTCGTTGGTGTTGCCGCCGGTCGGCGTAGCAGCGTTGGACGGCACGAGGTCGGACGCATCCTGCGTGCGGAGGATGAACGTCATCACGGTGCCGATGCCGCCGGGGTTGTCGGTCTCGAACCATCCGGCCTCGACCGGTGCTCCGCCTGGGGCAAAGCCGACGAACTGGAAATCGACATCACCCGGGCCGGAGGCGATGTCGGTGCGTTGCACTTGGACATCGCCGCCCTGCAGGAGATTCTCGAAGGCCGGGCCGCCGGGTGCTGCGGTGTTCAGGCCTTGCAGCGAGATGGAAACGACGTCGCCGTCGACCGTAAGGTCGGATTGGGCGACACCCGTCGCAGCCGCGACGGCTGCACAAACACACAGG
>JBCCQU010000343.1:0-3147 GCA_039208875.1 Planctomycetota bacterium | reverse complement strand
GTAGAGCGTCTTGTCTGGGTCGCCGACGTGCTCGAACTCCGGCAGGTCGTAGCGGGCGAAGTGCGCCTCGGCCTCCGCCGATTTGGCGTCGGGCAGCATGTGGACAAACACGGGCTTCATGCCGGCTCGCTCGACCGCGTCGCGCTGGCGGGCGAGGTCCTTCAGCGTTTCGCGGCAGAACGTGCAGCCGAAGTGACGCAAGAACACGATGACCAGCGGCTGTTCGCGGCTAAGGTCTGCGAGTGATCGCCCGGAGGCGGTGCGTGTGCTTGCCAATACATCCGCGACGGTTGCAGCGTCACTCTCGCTTGCTTGCTCGCTTAGCTGTAAAAGGCGGGCATGCCGACTCGCGTTGGCCTGCTGATACGACCGCCACAGCATCCACCAGAACGGCACCCACCAGATGAGGTCGTTGGTGATGATGGTGAGCCCGAAGCGAGGGCTGAGCACCTCGCGGATGAGGACAGCGTCGACGAAGCCGATGGGGCCGAACAGCTTGCCGAGTGCACCGACGAGGACGATCGGCCAGTGGCGGAGCGGGTCGGACGCAGCAACCCAGTAGCCGATGCCGTACACGCCGACGATCATGCCGACGGTCTGCCAGAAGACGACCGATGTGCCGTAGAACGTGTTGTCGGCTGCGGCCTTCATGTCGGCCATGGTTTGGCCGGTGAGGAAGGCGATGGTCGGCTCGGGAAAGAGCACGACGGCGAGGCCCCACACGAGGTTGTAAATGCCCGCCAGGTGCAGCGTGGTGCTCATCCAGCGGGGGGCTTTGGCTTTGTTGGTCGCAGCATCGGCCATGGGTTTACATCTTCACTCGGCCGCGGAGCGTGCCGAGGCCACCGTCGATGCCGATGACCTGTCCGGTGGTCCACGTGTTGGCTGGGTCGAGCAGCCACAGCGCAGCCGGCGCGATGTCGGCGGGCGTGCCGATGCGGCCGGTGGGGTGCATGGCTTCGCTGGCCTTTCGGGCGGTCTCGTTCTCCGTGAGCTGCGTGGTGCCGGGCGTCTCGACAAGGCCCGGTGCGATGCAGTTGAAGCGGATGCCGTTGGTCGCGTAGGTGGCAGCGGCGGATTGTGTGAGGCCGATGACGCCGCCCTTGGCTGCGGCGATGGCTTCGTGGCTCGGCAGGCCTGCGCGTGCTGCGGCGGTCGCGAAGAGCACGACGCTGCCTCCCGACTTCCGCATGGTCTTGGCAGCGGCCCGCGTCACGCCAAACGATGTCCACAGGCTCAACCGCAGCGTCTTCTCGAATTCGTCGTCGCTGGTGAGGTGGGCCGGCTTGACGATGACTGAACCGACCGCGTTGACGATGCCGTCGAGGCTGCCGAGGGTTTCAGCGGATTCGGCGATGAACGACTCGACCTCGCCGGGCTGCGTCGCGTCGAACGGCTTGGCGTGCACCGCGGCATCACCGAGTTCGGCCTTCAACGCATCTAGCTTGTCGGGCGTTTGTGCTGCAATCGCGAGGCGATGGCCCGCGCCGGCGAGCCGGGTCGCGATCTCGCGGCCGATGCCGCCGGTTGCTCCGAGAATTGCATAGGTATGTGCCATAGTGAATGGTTTCGGCCTCATTTGGTTGGCGGATTCGAGCGGCAACGGCAGAGGCGGCCGAAGCGGCACGGAATGTTGGAAACAAGACGGACGGCTGAGCTATTGTCTCTCTGTGACGGTCGAACATAGAACGCCGGAAGGGCGTCGTCGAGCCGAAAGGTTCGCAGCGGAGATCGGTAGCGCTCACGATGACTGACTACGCCGACAACCAAGTGCTTGTCAGCACCGATTGGGTGATGCAGCACCTCGATGATCCGAGCGTCAAGCTCGTCGAAGTCGACGTCGATGCCAAGGCCTACGAGACCGCGCACATCCCCGGTGCGATCGGCTTCGACTGGCAGACGCAACTGCAGAACCGCGGCACGCGCGACATCGTGCCCAAGGCCGAGTTCGAACGGCTCGTCGGCAGCGTCGGCATCTCGACCGGCGACACCGTCGTCATCTATGGCGACAACAGCAACTGGTTCGCGGCCTACGCGTTCTGGGTGTTCAAGATCTACGGCCATCGCGACGTTCGTCTCATGAACGGCGGCCGAAGCAAATGGCTAAACGAGGATGACAAGCCGCTGACGACCGAACTGCCCGACATCGCGCCCGTGACGTACGTCGCGCAGGAGCCCGACTTCAGCAGCCGCGCGTGGGTGACCGATGTGCTCGGCATCGTCGAACGCCGCGACGCCAACCTTGTGGACGTCCGCAGCCCCGATGAGTTCACGGGCAAGGTGATCGCGCCACCCGGCATGTCGGAATCAGCCCAGCGGGCGGGCCATGTGCCGGGGGCGAGGAGCGTGCCGTGGGCGAAGACCGTCGGCGCCGACGGCACGTTCTGCACGCGCGACGAACTCGAGCAGATCTATCTCCGCGAGGCCAAGGTTGATCCGAGCAAGCCGACGGTGGCGTATTGCCGCATCGGCGAGCGATCGAGCCACACATGGTTCGTGCTCAAGTACCTGCTGGGCATTGAGGACGTCAAGAACTACGACGGCTCGTGGACCGAGTACGGCTCGATGGTCGGCGTGCCGATCGAGACCGGCCCGGCGAACTGACAGCGTCAGCGGGAAACGCCGACGTTACCACCATCAGGTTGCACGTCGGCAAAAATCACCGTCGTCGCTTCGGGATCGAAGACTTCGTTCTCGAAATACAGACGCTTGATCAGCGAACGAAAGCGAGGGTTGGCGACATCGCCGTGATTCGCGCTGATGTCCTTGCTGACACGCACGATCCAGAACGGCGTGTCGTTCCAGCGGTCTTCGATCGCCTCAAGCTTGATCTCGCCGTCCTCGATCCATGCTCGATGGCTGATGAGCTGTTCGACATGGCCCTCCGCACGCCTGAACAGCTTCCGCTGCGATGTGTCGAGATCGCTATCCCTGCGGAATGCGAGATTCAGAGATTGCATCGTGCGACCCAATGGGTAAACCGAGCCCGTCGCCTTGTCGGCCTCGCTCGTCACCGAGACGATGATCGGCACATCGGCGTCAGTCAGTTCTCCGTCTTGGCTGCGGAGTTTCACGCGGGCATTCGATCGCTTGAGGAAGTCGACGAGCTGATACGACGCGAGCGCATCGAGCGCTGGGTTCTCGAGC
>JBCCQU010000342.1:0-3157 GCA_039208875.1 Planctomycetota bacterium | reverse complement strand
GTTCTTCGATCTGGGGCTGCAGCGCGTCGAGGCCAATCTCATCCCGCGCAACGAAGCATCGCGCGGCCTTGTGCGCGCACTCGGCTTTCGCTACGAGGGCTACAGCCCGCGCTACATCCAGATACGCGGCAAGCGAGAAGATCACGAGCGTTGGGCGATCGATCGTCAAGCACGGCGCGCGCATCTCAAAGCGGGTGGTCGATGACTCCCGGCAATCGGCCCAAACGCTAGCCGAAGTAGTCGGGCTCGTTGCCGGGCTTCCACTTGATGTTGCAGCCAAGGCTTGGCGTCTGCGGCTCGGCCGGTGCCTTGCCAGCAATGACAGCATCCAGAGCTGCACGCAGGTCGGCGCCGGTTACTGGCTTGCCGTTGTCTGGTCGGCTGTCGTCCAGTTGGCCGCGGTACGCCAGCTTGTGCGCAGCGTCGAAGACATAGAAGTCCGGCGTGCACGCTGCGCGGTACGCCTTGGCGACCGATTGATCGTCATCGAACAAGTACGGAAACGTGTAACCGGCATCGATCGCTTCGGCCTTCATCTTGGCTGGGCTGTCGTCCGGATACTTCTCGATGTCGTTGGATGAGATAGCCACAATCGCAACGTCGTCGCCGTAGTCGCGGCCGAGGTCGGCGAGCTGTGCGCGCACATGCTTGACGAACGGGCAGTGATTGCAAATGAACATCACGAGCATCGGTCGGCCGGCGAATTGCTCATTCGTGAATGTCTGCTCACAGATGGAACAAACAAGGCTGAACGCTGGGGCAGCGGTTCCGAGCGGCAACATCGTTGAGGGTGTCCGGGCCAACCTCTATGCCTCCTGTGTCCTCACCACCGGGAAGTTATGCGTCGATCCGGCAGCATGGGTTGTCTAGGCAAGTGTTGTATTCAATAGATATACGGACCTAGAACAATTTAGCTCGAATCATTGAAATCGTGTTGAGACTCGGTGAGAACTTTGACAGGATACGCGTGCGGCGGCGGCAACGCGTCAGCCGTCGAGTTTGCTACACGAGTGCAGGGAGAAGAGACATGATTCGTTTTGCTATTGCTGGTGTTGTTGTCGCAGTTGCTGGCCAGGCAAGTGCGCAAGCCGTCGACCTCACGCCCGCCGTCATCGGGACCGTTGATCGCGGCGGCGACGTCGATCTTTCGCCAGCCGACGGCTTCTTCTCGCGTCGTATTTCGATTTCTGGCACCTCGCGTAACGACCACCGCGCGATCTACGAGTGGGATCTGTCCCAGCTCGCTGGCCCGACAATCGTCTCAGCAAATCTGAGCGGCCTGATCAATCAACTCCAACAAGCCCAGAACGCACCATTCACCTGGGAGCTTTACGTTTACTCTGGCGACGGATCGATCACCTTCGGCGACTTCAATCCGCTCGGCGAGATCCTGGTCGGCACCGTGACCGAGTCTGCAGCCAACACCGACGCACCATTCTCGGTCGACGTCACGGCTGAATTGCAGGCACTCGTGAACGCCGGCGCGACGCACATCGGCGTGCAGACGCGGCAGATTGGCAACTTCTCGATCGCGAACGCGGACGACTACGTGCTGAGCGTCGAGGCTGTCCCGACACCGGCATCGGCTGCACTGCTGAGCCTGGGTGGTCTGGCTGCGGCTCGTCGCCGCCGCTGAACCAGCGACAACTGACGAACAGATAACAACACAGGCACCCGCTGCGTATTCGTGGCGGGTGTTTGTTTTCATCTGCGGCGGACTATGCGAGAACGTCGAGCCCTGTGCTCGTCGCTTGGCCGTTGCGGACGAACGCCATGGCGCCGTTTGTTGACGGCTGTGCCGCGACAGGTGAGTCCATGATGGATGGCGCATCTTCAGCGGAAGCTGAACCTGCAAGTCCGGCAACGCCCGCGCTTCCATCTTCTTCACCGGTAGCCTGCTCGGCTGCCATCTCGGCTCTTGCGTCGGCTTCCATGCGCGCAGCCTGGGCTGCGATCTGGCGGTCCTGGCTCGACGGCTCGGCGGGCGCCATCGCGGCGGCTCTGATCTGCTGGGCTTTCGCGATCGTCTCCTCCGGCGTGCGGCCTTCGGATGTGTCGATTTGCACAGACCCGCCTACGGCATACTTGTTGCCATCCGGCCCGGTCTGGTACGTGTAGTTTGGACCACCGCGGTACAAGGCCCCCGCTGCTGCGACGTGGGCTTGCTCGTGCGCGCGCACCTCGGCATCGCGGGCCTTGAGTTCTTGAAGTTCCTTCTGCTCGGCGTCGATCAGCTGATCTGAGCGGGAGCCGAGTTGGACCGAGTCGCCGTCGCTGTTCACCTGAAAAGCGGTGCCGGTCCGCGGCGTGGCGCCCCGCAGCGGCTCTGGGAACAGATTCGGTCCCAAGCCGGGCCGTTGACTCGGCGTCGGGCCTGGCCAGACGCTACGGCTGCGCTCGGGCCCGGCGGGCTGAGCGGACGGTGCGATGGCGCGTGGCCCACCGCCCGAGTTGTTTGACGCGGCCGCCTGCACCGTTCCCGTAGCGACAGCTCCCTGCTGAGGCTGCTGCCAGAGGCCGTTGCTGTCAATAGGTGCGACGCCGCTCACAAGGGTGATATCGGCTCAAGCCGAGGCCAACCTGACCCGCTGAAGCCAGCGTTTATACGGGGTCGGCAAAGTCCGCGCACGGGATCAGCGTTCCGGCCCCGGAGGGCGGGACAGATCAGTCGAGGGGTCCGATTTCGGAATCAAGAACACTGCCTGAGCTGCACGGGTGTACGCGCTCTTTGCATTCGTTTGCTGAAATGACCCCACGGGGATTCGAACCCCGGTTTTCAGGATGAGAACCTGACGTCCTGGACCAGGCTAGACGATGGGGCCAGCGGGCGGAGCGTAGCGCGGTTGTATGTTGCCTGTCAACGCGCGTCCGAGGGCGGTGTATCTACAAAAACAACAGGCCGACCCATAAGGGCCGGCCTGCAAAGATCAATTCAGATTCGTGAGCCGCGTCTTACGGGCAGCCGGGGAACTGGCTGCTGTTGAAGAAGAAGGCGACGAAGTCGGAGAAGTCGTCGATGTCGAGGCTGCCATCGTCGTTGACGTCGGCGAGGGTGTTGCCGGCGAAGAAGTTCTGAACGAAGACCGAGAAGTCATCGATGTCGAGGACGTTGTCCTCGTTCTGGTCGGGCGGGCAATCGTTGCCGCCGCCGCTGCCG
>JBCCQU010000341.1:0-3161 GCA_039208875.1 Planctomycetota bacterium | reverse complement strand
GAATACCTCGCCGAAATACTTAACGATCTGCGAAAGGGTACTGCAAAGCTGCACCCTGTCAAGCATTCAATGTATCGGTTCATACTTCCTGCAACTGTTTCTCGACATCCAGTGGTTTACACCTGTACAGCCAAACCGATCGAGTCAAGAACCGGCGATTCAATCGAGATATCACGGCTATACTCATTCATCCGGATGAAGGGATATTGTCGAACAGCCGCGGCTTATCGGCTCCGGCAATCCTTTACTACAGCTCCTGCAAACCCCGAGGGCCGCAATGTCAGCATTCGCCGAGTCTCTGAGGAAGCGTGTCATGGTGCTCGATGGCGGCATGGGCACACAGATTTACAGCCGCGACCTGACTGTCGAGGGGGATTACTGCGGATGCGAGAACTGCACCGACATCCTCGTGAAGACCCGGCCGGATGTGATTCAGGAAATTCACGAGGCATATTTAGAGGCGGGTGCCGACGCCGTCGAGACTGACTCGTTCGGAGGTGCTCGCCACACGCTCGGCGAGTTTGATCTGCAGAACGAGTGCTTCGAGCTCAACAAGCAGGCTGCGGAAGTTGCGCGGGCCGCTGTTGAGAAGCACTCGACCAAAGACAAGCCGAGGTTCGTTCTTGGCTCCATGGGGCCGGGTACAAAGCTGGCGACGCTCGATCAGATTCCGTGGGACTCGTTGTTCGAGAGCTATCGCGAGCAAGCGCGCGGCTTGCTCGCGGGTGGCGTTGATGCCCTGCTGCTCGAGACGTGCCAGGACCTGTTGCAAGTGAAGTGCGGCATCAACGCGGCGCTCGCGGCAATGAGCGAAGCGGGGCACACCCCGACCGACATTCCGATCATGGTTTCGGTGACGATCGAGCAGACCGGGACGATGCTCGTGGGATCATCGATCGAAGCTGCGGCCCATGCGCTGCGTGACTATCCGATTCTCTCGCTTGGGCTGAATTGCGCGACGGGCCCGACCGAGATGGCGGAGCACGTGAAGTGGCTTGGTCGCAACTGGGACCGGACGGTTTCGGTGGTGCCAAATGCGGGGCTACCGGTGCTGGTCGAGGGGCGGACTGAGTATCCGCTACAGCCGAGCCCGATGGTCGAAGCTCTCGAACGCTTTGTAGAGCGTGAAGGTGTGGGGCTTGTGGGTGGTTGCTGCGGCACCACGCCCGCGCACATTCAGGCGATTAACGAGGCGTTTGAGGGTCGGCCGCCAGCGAAGAATGACAAGACCGCGATGCGTCCGAGTTCGACGAGTCTTTATCAGCCCGTCGAGCACAGGCAAGACAACTCCTTCCTGATCGTGGGCGAGCGGTGCAACGCGTCGGGCAGCCGCAAGTTCAAGCGATTGCTGGAGGAAGAGGATTGGGACAGCATCGTGTCGCTGGCTCGCGAGCAGATGCGTGACGGCAGCCATGTGCTTGATATCAACGTCGATTACGCGGGGCGCGACAACGCTGCCGACATGGCCGAGGTCGTCAAGCGGCTCGTGCGGCAGGTCGATGCGCCGCTGATGCTTGACTCGACGCAGGTCGCGACCATTGAGGCCGGGCTGAAGCGGGCTGGCGGCAAGTGCCTGATCAACTCGGCAAACTTCGAAGACGGCGAAGAGAAGTTCGACGAAATCTGCGACCTTGCCAAGCGTTACGGCGCGGCATTGGTGATCGGCACGATCGACGAAGATAAAGAGGCCGCGATGGCGCGGACGGCTGAGCGAAAGTTCGAAATTGCCAAGCGCGGCATCGAGCGAGCGACACAGGTGCACGGCCTGCAGGAGCATGACATCTTCATCGATCCGCTGGTCCTGCCGATCTCAACGGGCATGGATTCGGATCGGCGCTCGGCGCTCGAACTCGTCGAAGGCACGCGTTTGATCGCTGAGGCATTCCCGGATGTGCAGATCACCTGCGGCCTCTCGAACGTCTCGTTCGGATTGAAGGCTTCGGCACGTCAAGTGCTCAACTCGGTGTTTCTTGATGAACTGGTGAAGGCCGGGATGTCGAGCGCGATCGTGCACGCGAGCAAGATTTTGCCGCTCGCAAAGATCGACGAGGGACATCAGCGCGTCGCTCTGCATTTGATCTATGACAACCGCGATACCGGCATCGGTGGCACGGGGCTGCCGACAGGCGAGCCAGTGGCGGTGGGTGCCGACGATGATGGCAGCGAGGGTGTGAACTAATGCCGTTCCCTTCCGACTACGACCCGTTGCAGGCATTCATCGAGCTGTTCCGCGATGTTGATTCGGTTGCGGAAACTGGGCCGAGTAAGGCCGAGATGACGCTGGAGGAGCGGCTGCGTCACCACATCATCGATGGCGATAAAGAAGGTTTGCATGAATGCCTCGACGAGGCGATGCAGACCTACCCGCCGCTGGACATCATCAACGAGCATTTGCTTGATGGCATGAAAACCGTCGGCGAGCTGTTTGGCTCCGGGCAGATGCAGCTGCCGTTTGTGCTGCAGTCAGCCGAGGTCATGAAGAAGGCTGTGGCGCATCTCGAGCCGCACATGGATCGCGTCGAGGGGCAGACCAAGGGCATCATCGTGCTCGCGACCGTGAAGGGCGACGTGCACGATATCGGCAAAAACCTCGTCGACATCATCCTCTCGAACAACGGCTACACGGTCCACAACATCGGGATCAAGCAGCCAATCTCCAGCATCATCGAGGCCTTCCGCGAGACGAATGCTCAGGCCATCGGGCTATCGGGCCTGCTGGTGAAGAGCGTGAATGTGATGGAGGAGAACCTGCGCGAGCTGAACGCGCTCGGTATCGATGTGCCGGTGATTCTCGGCGGTGCGGCGCTGACCCGCGACTATGCCGAAGGCTATCTACGCAGCGTGTACGACGGAAGCTTGCTGTACGGCAAGGATGCGTTTGAAGGGCTGCGCACGATGGACTTCATCGTCGAGGGTCGGCTAGACGAGTTGCACGCCGAGATCGAATCGCGGACCGGTCGTCGCGAAGCCGCGGAGGTCGCGAAGGCAGATGCTGTGGCGAGGCAGGCTGCGAAGGAAGAGGCCTTCGAGGCGTCAAAGCTGGAGCCGGTCGCGGCCGAATCGATTCGGTTCAGCGGATTTATATCAAAGACGGCCTTCGCAACGGCGATCTCCCCAAGCTCTCAGCCATGGGAAGTCCCAGGAACTCAACGCAGTATCTT
>JBCCQU010000340.1:0-3164 GCA_039208875.1 Planctomycetota bacterium | reverse complement strand
GTCGACATCGGTGACGAAGACAGCGATCGGACCGGCAAGGTCTGGCACCAGGTTCGTCATGAACGTCGGGCCTTGGTTGACCACGACGGCATTGGTTTCGGAAACGAGGGCGCCCGAGGTGCCGGTGGCGGTGTCGGCGAAGACCGCGACATCAGCTGCGAGCGAGTCACCATCCGCGAGGCCGGCTTGGCCGAGTGCGAGAGAGCCCGCAGCGCTCAACAAAATGAAAGCAGCTTGATGCGTCTTCATGATGATCCCCTCGTGTCAACTGACGGATTGGGCTGATCAGAGATGTGGGTCGAAGATAAAGAGGCACTCGCGATCGACAAAGCGTTCGTGCCAAAACGAACGCGGCCCGGCCAGATGGCCGGGCACGCGTCAGAATCAATCAAATTTGATGAGCAGTACTGCTTTAGCCCTCTTCGGTGCTGTCGAAGTACGCGACGTAGTCGTAGTAGTTGAGTTGTCCATCCGGCTCAAGGTTTGCACATACGCTTTCGATGTTGAACAAAGCCTGGAAGTCGATCACATCCGCGACATCGACGAGTTCATCACCGTTGACATCCGGCACTTCCGGGCACGGCTCATATTCGACGAACGCCTGGTAACCGACCGGGAAGGCCTGCGGAGCCGGCGGCGGGTTGCCGAACAAGGCTGCAGCCTCGGCGGGATCAAAGACGTCGCCACCGCTCACGGTGCTGAAGCCGTTGCCGAAGCCGATGCCGTCGATGAACGTGCCTGCTTCGTACGGGGTGAAGCCGACGCCACCGAAGCCGAGCCCCGGGAACAGAATGAAGAAATCGCCATCGGACTCGACGACGCGAGCGATGAAGCCGAGCTCACCAGTGTTGTCGAACGCGCCCTGGAACGCGGGGAGACCCATACCGCCGAACAGATCGTTCGAGCCGCCGCCAGCGACTTCGCCGGGCTGGGCGATGGGGATCGTCGCGTTGCCGAGGATACCGTCGGGCGACGTCGACATCTGGACGATGAAGCGACGCGTTCCGTCGCCGTTGTCGCCATCCCAGGCACGGAGGTACAACTGCGGCAGCGTCATGATCGTGCTGGTCGGGGTCATCGTCACGACGTTGATGGTGCCTGTTCCCGAGCCAAACAGGCCGATGTCGTCGATCGCGACGTCCGTTGCTGACCATAGCGGGAACTCGGTGATGAAACCGTTGGTGACGTTACCGGTGTTGAAGAAGAAATCAGCACCGTCGGGATCTGCGGCGAGCTGAGCGGAGGCTGATGACACAGCGCACGCAGCGACAGCTGCCATGCTGAGGGAACGAATCTTCATTGATCTACTCCTTGCGCGTAAATGGCCGAGACGACCCCCCTTGACGCTCAAACCCTACAGCAACAAGTCGCAGGCTGCAAGACTTTTATGCTTGCATACTCGCCGGTTATCGGCGGCGGACAAGGGGATGCCTTGGCCGTCGGACGTTGCTGGCCAGCCGGTACGCGCAGCAGGTACCGGTGGGCCACTCGTTACGCGTCGCAACCGCCAAAGGGCCAGGGTTTACGCCTGATTGGCGAGCCAGCCCGCGGCGTCGAGAGCCCCATACGTCAGGATGACCGATGCGCCCGCTCGGCGGATCGCCATGAGCGATTCCAGCAGCAGATCGCGCTCGGAGTCTCCGCTCGCCGCGGCCAAGTGCCGGATCGATGCGTACTCGCCGCTGACCTGATACGCCGCGAGCGGCAGATCGCTGGCGTCGGTCAGTCGTGCCAGTGTGTCCAGGTTGGTGCCGGCTGGTTTTACCATGAGCGCGTCCGCGCCCTCGGCCTCGTCTTGCAGGGCCTCGCGGATGGCCTCACGCGCATTGCCGGCTGGCATCTGGTGCGTGCGTCGATCACCGAAAGCCGGCGTCGAGCCCGCAGCATCTCGGAAAGGGCCGTACCACGCCGATGCGTGCTTGACGGCGTACGAGAGGAGCGCGGTGTGCGCATGGTTGGCGCGATCGAGCCCGGCCCGGATGGCAGCGACCTGGCCATCGATCATGCCGCTGGGGGCGACGACATCCGCACCCGCCTCGGCATAGGTGACAGCAGCCTCGGCATAACGATCGAGCGTTGCGGGCAGGTTGCGGGTGGTGCCGTCGAAGATCGTGCAGTGGCCGTGGTCGGTGTATTGGCACAGGCAAACGTCGGCCATGAGCGCGAGGTCCGGGGCCGCGGCACGCATCGCGCGGAGCGCGTTGGCAGTGGCGCCGTCGGCGGTGCTGGCAGCGGTGCCTTGCGCGTCTTTGTTTGCCGGCACGCCGAACGCGATGACGCCACCGATGCCCGCGTCGTGCGCACGCCGCGCGATGTCTCCGGCCTCGCTGATCGTGTGACGAGAAACGCCCGGCAATGCCTCGATCGGGCCGGCGTCGCTGTCTTGCTCTGCGAAGAAAACCGGCAACACAAGATCCGCAGCGTGGAGTCGAGTCTCGGCGAAGAGTCGCCTAAGGCCCGCGGTCTGGCGAAGCCGCGACAGCGTCTTGAATTTCGGGGGTGCCTCGCTCATGGGGTATTGAAGCATTCGATGAGTGTGCTGACCATGCCGTCGTCGCTGTAGGTTTCGGGAACGATGTGGACGTCCAGCCCGGCCTCGTTCGCAACAGCTGCCGTCGTGGGGCCGATGCACGCGATGATGGCGTTGCTCACATCGATGTCCTCGCTTGCGAACGCTCGCGTCGCGGACGGGCTGTACAGAAGCACAGCGTCCAGGCCGCATGCGGCCGCTCTGCGTGCTGATGTGGACATCGGCCGTGGTGCGGTGTCGTAGACATCGAGCCGAGTGACGTGCAAGCCGTGCGCGCTCAGGCCTTCGCAGACCTCGTCGCCGCCGAGCGTGCCGCCGATGAACAAGGCACGTTCGCCGGTCTTGGCTCGCTGCGCGATGTCGCGGACGAGCGCAGTCGCGCGATGCTCGCTCGGAACGAGATCGGCACGCAGCCCGAGCTTGGCGAGCTCGGCCTCGGTGCGTGGGCCTACCGCTGCGACGCGCACACCCGCAAGCGCACGCGCGTCGAGCTGTGCTTCGTTCAGCAAGCGTCCAAGACCTCTGGCGCCGTGCAGCGAAGTGATGACGAGCCACTGATAGCCATCGAGCGGCGGGAGCTCGACGCCGGCAATCGGGTTGATCTGGATAAGCGGTGCGCCGATCACGGTCGCCC
>JBCCQU010000339.1:0-3170 GCA_039208875.1 Planctomycetota bacterium | reverse complement strand
TTGCCGAGCAGCACATTGATGAGGAGCACGAGGGCGTGGTGACGGGCGTCTCGCCGCGCGGCGGGTATGTGCAACTCTCACAGTACCTCGCGGAGGGCATGATCCAGACGAGCGATCTGCCGGGCGATGTCACGCGTGGTGGCAAGCCGCCGCGCTGGCAGATCGACAAGAAAACGGGCGCGCTCGTCGATGTCAACAGCGGGCGCTCGTTCAACGCGGGGCACTTGGTTCGCGTGCGGATCGTGTCGATCGACCTTGCCAAGCGGCAGATGGATCTTGCGATCTCCGACGGCGGCAAGAGCCGAGCGGCTGGCAAGCAGCAAGCCGTGCCGGGGCTCACTCTTGGCGGCGGAGCTGGCGGTGGGCTCGGAGGTGGCTTCGATGAAGGCCGAGGCGCGGGCTTCAAGCAGCCCGGCGCCAAACGCCGCAGTCAGAAGTCACGCAGCCGCGACAAGCGAAAGAAAGACTTCCGCGGCGATCGCAAAGGCAAGGGCAAGCGGCAGTAAGCCCAGCGTGCTTCAAGCAGCGATGCTGCGGAGCGCGTCCTCGAAGATTTGGAAGATCTCGCTCGGCCGATGCTCAGTAGCTTCGTTCACACGGGCTGCGATGTCGGCCAGCGCTAGCGACGCGTCGTCCGCAGCTTCGATCGCGTCCCATCGCAGATCGAGCACGCCCATGCTCCAGTGCTCTGCGAGTCGCTCGGTGCTCTCGCGATCGAGCACCACTTCGATGCGCTCGTGGCGGCGATCGCCCGAGATGCGCTGAGTGAAGACGCGTTCAATCTCAGCGGGCGGCCCTTCGATCAGTTGTAGGAAGTGGCCGTTGCCGACAAGCAGCAGACCGGTAATGCCGGACTCTGCATTGGTTGCGCCGGCGCGCTGCTGCAGGCGGACGACCTCGTGCTCTGGCATCGGGCGAACAGCACGGCTGATGTAGGCAAGCTGACGCACGGAGCCGTGTTGTGCGTCGCGTGATGTTTGGCCGTTTGGCATGCATCGAGTTTCGGTTGAAGGCTGCTGTCACTTGTCACAGATGCATGTGCTGGCGCGAGAAAAGTCCTCAATTCTGCGGAATCGCTCCGATTGTCGCGACCGCGAAGCGTCGATACGAGCATCTGCAGACAGGTGATATGTTGCAGCCTTCCCGAACCCCATCAGTCCGTAGTTTGTTCGCATCTGCCAAAGAGCAGGCCGAGGTTGTCGTCGCTTGCCGACCCAACGAGGCCGAGTCGGACGACAGCGTGGCACGGCGCAAGCACCCCCGCTTCCCGGTCGACATCAATCTGCCGGCCGCGAGCTACGAGCATGCGGGGGGCGGCAAGGTGATGCGCCCATCGCACATCTGCGACATCAGCGCCGGCGGCGCATCGATCATCGTCCGCGGCTACCTGCACCCCGACAGCATCTTCCGCGCGCTGCTCCCGGTCGCGGGCGGCAACATGCTGCAACTGCTCGGGCTTGTGAAATGGTGCCGATACGTCACGCGAGACTTTCACGTTCTCGGCGTTGCGTGGGACGAGCCGGCCGATGTTCGCAAGCTGGTGCCGACCGAGATCTGGCTCGCGCACGCTCAGCGGAGTGACGATGTGCGCACTGCACCACTCTCGGGCCGCGTGCTAGTGCTCGAAGATGACGAGCTTGAATACGCAGCGATCGAGGCGGTGCTGGAGCCGACCGACCTCACGGTGGTGCGTGCGGTGTGCGTGGGGTCGGCTGTCGACGCAGTGAAAACGCAGGGATTCGACGCGATCGTCGCGGATGACTCGTTCGACGGCGAGAACTGGATGGATTACTCGGCTGTGCTCCGGCAAGAGGGCTACAAGGGCGCGATGGTGCTGCTGGCAGCTAACAAGACACGGCTCGATTCGCTCATGCAGGCCGGTGCTGAGGACGCACTGCCCAAGCCGATCGATGGCGAAGCATTGATGGCTGCGCTCCGGCGCGCGGTGCGGCTGAATTCCGATCCGCTCGATAGCACGTCGCCGATTACGCCGCGCGAACTGGCGACAGCGGTCACGCCGCAGCGCCTGGAGAAATATCTGCAATCGGTGCGCGCATTGGCGTCGCAGCTCGATCGCACCGTGCGCGAGGATGACGCGGCGACGGCCCGACGCCTCTGCGAGAGCCTGCACTCGACAGGTTCAAGCTACGGCTACGACGAACTCACCGAGGCTGCACGGATCGCGCTCACGGCGCTCGATGCCTCGATGTCGGCTGAGGAATCTCGCATCGAGGTGCGACGCGTCGCACGGGTCATCGAACGGCTTCGCGGCCCGAACGCGGACGATGACGATTTCACGATGCTGGAAGCTCGCTCAGCCTGACTGCCGGGAAGCCATTTGGCGAGACCTCCGGCCGACCGCTGATGATGCTGACGAGCCACTCGAACGCATCGAGCAGCCGCGGCCCGGGGCGATTGAACATCTGGTTGCCATCGACGAGCCAAGCCCGGCCCGACTGCACCGCGGGCAGCGACTTGAACCAAGCCTCGCCGGCGATGTCCTGCGTGGCCTTTGCGACATCATCCAGCCCGAGGCCGCACGGCGCGATGACCAGCACCTCCGGCTGCACGCGAGCGAAATCTTCAGCCGCGACAGCGATCGACTTGCCCGCACGCCGCTCGCCTGCTTGCAGCCCGGTCGCGGTGCCCGCGTCGTTGTGGGCTTCGGTCGCGTTCAGCGGATGCCGACCGCCGGCCCGCTCGATCAATTGCGCGTTCCAATGCCCGGCCACGAAGATCGGATCGGTCCACTCCATGAAGCCGACGACCGGGCCGTCCTCGTAAGCGTTGACGTATTCCTCAGCCCGCAGCATTCGCGAACGCAGCTCGGCCAGCTCCGCCCTCGCACGATCCTCGCGGCCCACCGCGCGCCCCACCTTCAACAGATCATCGAGCACATCCTCGATGGTCTCGGGATTGAGGTTCACGATCTCGGGCCGATTGGGCATGCCGGCGACGATCCGCTGCACCGTCCGCAGATCGATCGAGCAGACGTCGCACAGGTCCTGCGTGAGCACCACGTCGGGCTTCAGCTCGGTGAGCTTGGCCTCATCGACCGTGTACAACGCTTCGCCCTGTGCAACCGCCTCACGGACGGCCTTGTCGATCTCGCCCGGCGTTTGTTGGCCGTGCTCCGGCCCGATGCGCTGCGCGGTCAGCACGGGCAGGTG
>JBCCQU010000338.1:0-3173 GCA_039208875.1 Planctomycetota bacterium | reverse complement strand
CTCCGAGATCACAATCGTCGAGCGTGATCGCGGCGCCGGCTTCCGACCCGAAGGCCGATTGACGCACGATCTGCCTGGGCCGCTGACCGACGTCAAAGTCTACTTCGTCCGCTCGCAGCGGCCGCTGACGCGAACGGAAATCGCGACGCGCCGGTCGGTGTCGTGGCAGACGGTCAACTCGTTGGACGCTCTCGGGCAGGCCGTCGCTGTAAACGGCGACTGGAACCCCAGCGAGCCATTGGATCTCGGCTCGCTGTTCGCCGATGCGCGGCGCACAAGCTTGCTCGCTCAAGAGCTGCGATCGATTCGGCCACGTCCGGCCGGCGTCGGTCTCACCGGCGAGCCGCAAGCCGGCACGCGCGACGAACGTCTGCTCGCAGCGAGCTTCTTCAATCAACTGCCCGGTCCGGCATACGACGCCGGCGGCGAACCGTCGACCAGCATTCGGCGTGACATCACGCAATCACTCGACCTGTCCGCATGGCTCACGCAGCCCTGCGTCATCGTCATGGGCATACTCGACGGCGAATACGAGGTGCCGACGCCGATCGAGGTGCGCACCAACGGCTCGACGCGCACCGTCAACCCGGTCGGCAAGACTGTGGTGCGATGGGTATATCCCTTGCCGAGCGATCCGCCGCGGATCATCGGCTGGAATCGAGACGCAGAGGACATCGACACTAACGCTGACAACGCCAGCGGCGACGAGGGCTGAACCGGTGCGGATGATCGAGACCATCAACCTGACCAAGCGCTACACCGACCTTGTCGCGCTCGACAGCCTCAACCTTACGATCGATGAGGGCGACTGCTTCGGCTTCATCGGTCCCAACGGCGCCGGCAAAACAACCACCATCAAGATCCTCGCGACGCTGCTCAAGCCATCATCCGGACAGGCCCAGGTCTGCGGCCTCACGGTCGGTTATCAGAACCGCCAGATCCGGCCGCTCATCGGTTACGTGCCCGACTTCATGGGCGCGTACGAGGACATGGTCGTCACCGAATATCTCGAGTTCTTCGCCGCGGCGTACAACATCCACGGCGAGAAGCGACGCAAGATC
Organism: Planctomycetota bacterium; assembly: GCA_039208875.1. Classification (GTDB taxonomy): domain Bacteria; phylum Planctomycetota; class Phycisphaerae; order Phycisphaerales; family UBA1924; genus JBCCQU01. The sequence goes on along the minus strand of JBCCQU010000338.1, from coordinate 2,112 downwards.
GTCGGCGACGTCCTCGAACTCACCGACCTGACGTACAAGGCCGCCGCCGAGGTCAACAGCCTCAGCCGCGGCATGCAGCAACGGCTATCCATCGCGCGTGTGCTGCTGCACGATCCCAAGGTGCTGCTGATGGATGAGCCGGCGTCGGGTCTCGATCCTCGTGCCCGCATCGAAATCCGCGAGCTGCTGAAAGAGCTGAAGCGGATGGGCAAGACCATCCTTATCTCGAGTCACATCCTGCACGAGCTCGCCGAGCTCTGCAACGTCGTCGGCATCATCGAGCGAGGAAGGCTTCTGTATTCCGGCCCCGTCAGCGACATCCTCCGCAAGGCACGCGTCGGCCACGTCGTGCACATCGGCGTGCTCGATCGCGCTGAGGAAGCCGGTCAGGTGCTGCAGCAATTCCCCGGCGTCAAGAAGGTCACGCTCGCCGAAGAGCCCGGCCAGAACGGCCGCCAGGGTTCGCTCTTCCACGTTGCGTTCGAGGAGAACGGCGGTGCAGCCGTGACCGATCTCCCCAACGTGCTTATCAATCGAGGCCTGCGGCTGACCGAGTTCACCGAAGAACCCGTCAACCTCGAGACCGCGTTCATGCGGCTCACGAAGGGTCTCGTGCAGTAGGCGGCTTGATCCGCTTCGCATGACGCCCCTTCTCCGGAGGCCAATGCTCAGGAACTGTGCCGTCCGGGTACACAGGCGGGGGGTGATGTTTCGCTGCCGTGATGACCATCTTTTGGATTGCTTGCGCCTTTGCGCGATCTGTCGCGTCACTCGGTTCAACTTCAGGATTCACAACCCGGTCTGTAGCCGTAACCCACATCCAAGTCGGGACGTTCGGATTCGCTCCCGCTCCGAGCAATACCTCGACGATGTCAACTTGCAGTTCCATGATCGCCGAGTCGAGCGGCGCGAATGCCCCCTGCTCTGGCAGAATCACGTTTGGATTAGCTCCGAATCGAAGCAGGGCTTTGACATGCTCCACGCGATCAAATGCCGCGTGGTAACCGAGCGGTGACTCTGCGGAGTTGCCGCAGATGTCGATCAGTTCATCGGCGCCGAGTTCGAGGATTGACACGAGATGATCAGCAGGCCACTCACCCGCCGTCTGATGGAGGATGGTGTTGGCTCGTCCGGGCCCGTGATCTTCCATCCATTCGCAGGTGCTCGTCCACTTCGCTCCGTGATCGAGGAGGAATCGAACAAGATCGAGATCCCTCGCATTGCAGGCAACTGCGAGAGGCGACCACGTGTATTCATTGCTTGCGGATGTGTTCAAATCGGCGCCGACGCTCGCCAAAGCCATTAACAAGTCAGAGTCACTCAGCAAAGCTGCCCACGCTGCCGCCGGATGGTCATCGACCTTCGCATCGGTGGGCTTCGTTCCGGCCAGCAGGCCATCGATGAGGGCGATGACTTCGGTCGCTTGCGCGAGGCCGAATATTTCTGATGCCGCGTCTCGCCAACTCACCGCAGACCTCCTGGTCGCTGCCCCACCCGCTATCGCGGTATGATTAGCCATTCCGCGACCGGAGGACTCGCCTTGAAGATTGCCGCTGCTCTATCAGCTCTCATTGCTTCTGTTTCGCTCGGCCTGGCTGCCGACGGCCCCTTCGAATACCCCGATGCGCCGCGCGTCAACGTCGTCGATACCTACCACGGCATCGAGGTCGCCGATCCGTATCGCTGGCTCGAGAATCGTGCCGACGATCCCGAGGTAGATCGGTGGATCACCGCTCAGAACGAAATCACCGAGCCATATCTCGCGAGCTTGCCCGGCCGCAACGCCATCGCCAAGGAGCTGACCGCTCGCCTCAACTACGAGCGGTTCGGCACGCCGAGCGAACGCAACGGGCGGTACTTCTTCTCGCGGAACGACGGCCTGCAAGACCAGTCCGTGTTCTACGTCTCCGAGGGCTTGGACGGTGAGCCGCGTGTGCTGCTCGATCCGAACACGTGGTCGTCGGACAACACCATCTCGCTCGCGGGCACCTCGGTGAGCCGCGGCGGCAAGCTGATCGCCTACTCGCTGTCAGACGGCGGCTCCGACTGGCGGGACATCAAGGTCCGCGACATCGATACCGGCGAAGACCTCGACGATCTCGTGCAGTGGGT
>JBCCQU010000337.1:0-3187 GCA_039208875.1 Planctomycetota bacterium | reverse complement strand
GTCATCGGTCGCAGAGGCTTTCGCCCCAGATCAATGTTTGGGTTCCCGATTTGGCGACTAGATCATCCGCTCGCAGGATTATTTCCTGATGAACAGCAAGCGGGGTCTGCTGCCGCTGGAAAATACGCTCCCGAGCGTGATATTCGGCTGAGAATCGGTCTCATCGTGACTGCCCACCGTCACGATGCCCAGCGGGCGCACGCCGTGCGCGAGTGTGGCCTCGGCAGTCGGCATTCCCAACGCTTCCGCCGGGCGCGTCGTGATCATCTCCAGCAGCGTTGCGGCGTCGGCCTCGTCGCGTTGTGCGAGCAGCCGGGCGTCGTCGAGCGGCGTGATGCCGCGGCATGCTGGGTCGGTCGGATCAAGGTCCGACTCGGCTTCGAGATTGATGATGGAGTCGGTGCCCAGCGCCACGTTGATGCCGCCGGCGAGCAGGTCCGCGTAACGATGCGGGCCGAACGCGTCGGCAGCGCGGAAGTACGCCGAAGCTCGCGGGCAGTACACGACATCGCAGTTGCGGAGCATCTCGATCGCTGTGTCGATAGCCGGCGCGGTGTCGTTGACGTGCGCGATGAGCGTTCGGAGGTGCGCATCGTTCGCGGCTTGCAACAGCGGCCTTGCGTGCTGCATAGGTGACTTGCCTTGGCCGAAGTGGCTGGCAGCAACGTCATCCCACAGGCCGAGTTGTTCGAGCACGGCGCGGTGCGGTCCGGCTGCATCTGCGACGAGCGTGTGTTCCGCTGGCGATTCGGCGAGGTGGTGCGCGATCGGGATGCCGTGCTGGGCTGCAAGCTCGACCCCTCGCAGGAACGCAGTTGGACTGACGGTGTTGGTCGCGTGCGGCGACAGTCCCGGTCGGAGTCTGCCGGTGCAGGCACCGATGTAGTCGGGAAGGAACCGATCCAGCGCATCGAGTGCTGCTGATTCGCGCGGGCCGATCGCGAAGAACTCGGTGTAGCTGGTGCCATGCAAAGGGCTTCGGGCGAGTGCGCGCGCGGGAGCGATCGTGTGGCCCGCGCTCGGCTTGCCGGCGATGTCCCCCACCGCGACGACGCCGCCGGTCAGCGAGAGCCGAACGCCGCGCTCGACCGAGGCTTCGATGTCGTCGTCAGCTTGCAGCCGATCGCGGATGACGTCGGCGATCCAGTCGGCGAAGTCGGCACCGGGCGGGAACGACCGCGGGCCAAGCGAGGTCAGATCGAGATGGCAGTGGGCATTGACAAAGCCGGGCAGAAGAATGGCGTTGCCGAGATCGCGACGCTCGGCACGGGCAGCGGCCGGGTGCTGATCGACCGAGGCCCGAGGTCCGGACGCGAGGATCGTGACCTCGCCCTGCGCGGGCGTATGCCAGAGCGCGCCAGGCTCGATGGCGCGGCACTCGCTTTCGGCCCGGAGAAGCAGCGACGCCGGCTCATCGACGACTTGGGTCGCATCGGCGAGCGCGGCGGCATCGAGGCGCAGGATCGACCCGGGCGAGGCAAGCATGGCCGAGAGCTCTGGTAGATTCATGCCCATCAGGTCGGGCCTCCGATACGCCTCAAGTCTGGGCGGCGCGTGATATGCTTCCCGCCTCACAGGATTTATCGGAACATACCACCCCGAAGCGGCTGGAGATCGTGATGCAACGCAACATTCGTACTCGTCGGACGGCTGGACTTGAGCGACGGATGCTGGGCAGCGTGGCCGGCCTGGCATGCTTCGCGGCATTGCTCGGCGGCTGTGCATCGCAGGCTGAGTACGACCGGCTCCGCGAGACCAATCGCTCGCTGACCGAGCGCAACGAGGATCTGCTCGCGCGGCTCGACGATGCGGAGGCGCTGAACAACCAGCTCATGCAGGGCGGCGACAGCACGCAGACCGCGCTCCGCGACTTGCGTGACCAGAACGCCAGCCTGCGCGGCCTCGTCGATGACTACGAGAGCGAAATCATGCGGCTGGAAGCTCAACTCACGGGCATCGATCTCGGGCCGCTCGACCCCGCGACCGACCGGGCGCTGCGTGATCTGGCAGCCGCCAATCCAAACCTCGTTCAGTACGACCCGACTCGGAACATGCTCCGCTTCTCGAGCGACCTGACGTTTGACTCGGGATCGGACGTCGTGAAGCCGGCTGCGAAGTCGAGCCTCAGCCAACTGGCCGGCGTGCTTCGCGGCGTAGGCGCGTCGTACGAGATCACGGTCGTCGGCCACACCGACAACGTGCAGCCGGGCCCGACCACGCGTCAGCGTCACCCGAGCAACATGCACCTGTCGGCGCACCGGGCCATCGCTGTGCGTCGCGAATTGATCGGCCTCGGCGTTTCCGCCGACAAGATTCAGGCGGCGGGCTGGGGCGAGCATCGCCCGGCTGTGCCGAACAACGCGGGTCGTGGCACGGCACAGAACCGACGCGTCGAGATCTTCCTCCTGCCGTCGACAGCAAACTTCGGCGCCGCACCGGCGTCCGGCTTCGGAAGCAGTGGCGGATCGATCGACGTCGATCGCTCGGTGCCGACTCGTCAGCCCGATCCGACGAAGTAAGGCGAAACTCGACAGCGTTCTGCGAGTGTGCAAACCAAGTCGCGACTTTGATTGGTTGTTCGCCCGAATCGGACGACTTGCCCGGGCGGGGTATCACCAGAACGGCTGCGAGCTGTCGCGATTTGTACTTCGACAGAAATAGATCGCTTTCCCTGAGTGATTACCGGCTGCTGCGGCAGCGATGTGCTGCTGTGCACTACACGGTTGTCCCGCTGCGGACATGCGCGGCGGGGTAGAGAAGGGAATCACATGCAATCCAAGATGATCGCGTTCGCTGTTGTTGCAGCGGCTGGCACCGGTGCGCTCGCACAGAACATCGAAGTCACGTTCGAGAACCTGCAGGCTCCCGGCGGTCTCTCGTTCACGCCGCTCTGGCTTGGCCTCGGCGACGGCAGCTTCGACGTGTTCACGCCGGGCTCCTCATCCGAGACGCCAGCCTTCGATGGCATCACGCAGATCGCGGAGGTCGGCGACACCGCAGCGATCACGAGCCGTTTCGACGCTGAGCAAGCTGCGGGCTCGCAAACCACTCTGCTCGAGCCGAACGGTCCTCCGGTCTTCAGCCCGGGCGAGTCGGCGACGGCCACGCTGAACAGCAGCGACGCCTCGATCTATCGCTTCCTGAACTTCGCTTCGATGGTCGTACCATCCAACGACTTGTTCGTCGG
>JBCCQU010000336.1:0-3199 GCA_039208875.1 Planctomycetota bacterium | reverse complement strand
TCGTCGTGCGTGTCACTGGTATCGAATAGCGATAATGCGGGCGTGTTGGTCGTGGCGGTTGGTGTGATGTCGGTCGACTCGAGCAGCAGTGCGATCGTCTCGGCGGTGTCGCCGACGACGCCGTTACACTCGCGGTAGAGCCTCGGCTCGACCTCGGCGAGCTCGATCGCCCATCGCTGAAGGCTCGCTGAAGGCACGAGCCGTTTGAGGCGTTGGCCCGCGAGGAAGAAGACTGCCCACGCGCCGTCGGCTGGCGGCGCTCCGGCGAGGTAGTCGCGGATGGCGCTGACCTTGCTGCGGGTGGACGTCGTTGCATCGATCTCGGCAAACAGCTCGGCGAAGGCTCTCACGTTGTGGCCTCCGCATCGGAAGCTGCGGTCTCGAGTTCAGCATCGTCGCCCGCGTATTGCGTGCTGAGCGGTGCGGCATCGAAGCCGAGCGTGCAGAGGTGTCTGGCGAGTGTTTCGGAGTAACCGTGGGTTGCGAGGATGCGGCTTGCGTTGGTGTCGCGAGCGGTGCGGATGAGGTCGGGCCAGTCGGCGTGGTCGCTGAGCACGAAGCCTCGGTCGTAGCCGCGGCGGCGACGGATGCCGCGGAGCCTCATCCAGCCGGACGCGAAGGCGGTGTCGAGGTTGTCGGGATTGCCGAAGCGGCGGAGCCAGGTGTTGCCAGCAGCGGATGGCGGCGCGATGACGAGCGAGCCGCGGGCCGCCGCGGCTGACTCGGCGCGTTTATTTGGCAGGTCGGACGCGGGCGACCACGGGAGGAGTTCCACGCTGTCGGCTTCGTACGCGCGCGTCAGCGGCACCGCGGCGCCGTGCAGGTAGACCGCTCCGGGCAGTTCGGTGCTCTGGCGTTGAGCGGCTTGGTGCAGTTCGGCCATGGCGCGCTGTGCTTTGCCGAGTGCGTACGAGAAGAGCACGCTGACCTTGCCGGCTTCCGCGTTGTGCTGACACCACGCGAGCATGTCGTCGCCGACGGTTGCGGTATCGGGCCAGCGGTACACGGGCAACGCAAACGTGGCTTCGGAAATGAAGGTGTCGCAGGGGACAACTTCGAACGGCTCGGCTGTGGGATCGGATTGGCGTTTGAAGTCGCCCGCTGCGACCCAGACTTCGCCGTTGCCGGTCGCGCCGGCTTCGACGCGGATCTGCGCCGAGCCGCGGATGTGGCCGGCGGGGTGAAATGAGACACGCGTGTCGCCGAGAGTGAGTTGTTCACCCCATGAGACGGGCGTGATGTTGGCGTTCGCGCCGATGCGAAGGCGAAGGAACGGCTCGCACGCTGCGGCGCAGATGTAGCGGTCGTGGCCGGGGCGGGCGTGATCGGCGTGGGCGTGGGTGACGAGGGCTGTGTGGACGGGACGCCACGGATCGATCCAGAAATCGCCCGGCTGGCACCGGAGGCCGAAGTCGTCTGGCTCGATAAGACCCGCCATGGCCGACACGGTAGATGGGCCGAATCTGGGGGGAGTGGCGAACCGAAGCAGAAACTGGGCCGTGACAGGCCGAAGGAGTCAGCAATGCAGACGATTTTGGCGAGTTTGTTCGCGGCCGCGGCCCTGTCGATATCCGCAATCGAGGAGCCCGAGACGGACACGCCCGACATCATCCTGGTCACGACCGATGTCGATGCGAGCGTTGAGACGATCGAGGGTCGCAACGGCATGCTGTATCGGGCAGGCCGCGTGCGCACGAACGAGGTGCTGCCGGAGGGTTATCCGCGGCCGACGGCTCCGGAAGCGATCGAGATCAAGACGTATCCGAGCGTGCGGCGTGCGGTTGTGACTTCGGATTCGGGCGGCGAAGCTTCGGCTGAGATGGGCCAGGCATCGCGAAGCGGGTTCTGGCAATTGTTCAGCCACATCTCGACGAACAACATCGCGATGACCGCGCCAGTCGAGATGGACTACCCGGGCATGATGTCGTTGCCGGCTCTTGAGGAAGCACAGGCGGCGGACAGTGACGAAGGTGCTGAGGCGGACGAAGCCGAGTGGGCGATGGCGTTCTTGTATCGCACGGCTGACCTTGGGCCGACGGGCACGTTCGGCTCGGTCGAGGTGTACGACTCTGAGCCGATGACGGTGCTGGCACTGGGCGTGCTTGGCGACATCGGTCGCGAGTCGCTCGAGAAGCACATCGAGCGGCTGGCTGATTGGGTAGCGGAGAGCGACGAGTGGGAGCTTGCGGGGCCGCCGCGGACGTTCGGCTACAACGGGCCGATGGTGGCGGGTGCGGATCGCTGGTGGGAAGTGCAATTGCCGATCCAGGCGGTTGTGGCCGGCACCGACGGCGACGCGGACGCTGGCGAAGCTAACGAAGCGACCGACGCTGAGTAGGTGCGGATTTCTAACGATGTCATTGAGTTGATTGCGCTCGTCCACGCAGGGGCGAGCGGTTTCATGTTCGGCCTCATCTGGATGGTGCAGGTGGTGCACTACCCGCTTATGGGCAAAGTCGGCGAGGAGCGTTACGAGGAGTACCAGGCCGGGCATATGCGGCAGATCTCATGGCTGGTCGGGCCGGGCATGTTGATCGAGGGTGCGACAGCGGTGCTGCTTGTGAGCATGGTGCCGGCCGAGCTGCGGTGGCTGACGTGGATCGGCATTGCGTTACTTGTAGTCGTATGGGGTGTAACGGCGACGGTGCATGTGCCGCTGCACACCAAGCTGACGCGTGGATTCGACGCGGCAGCGCACCGGAAGCTTTGCGATCTGAACTGGCTGCGGACAGCGGCGTGGACGGGGCGTGTGATCGTGAGTCTTTGGCTTGTGCGTGAGATCTTCATGCAGGGAGGACTGGAAGCGTGAGCTTTGCCAAGCAGATGCCGATGCCTCGCGGACGGGCTGAGAATCTCGCGGTGATCTTCGGTGATCAACTCGATCACGACGCGGGCTTGCTCAAGCGGCTTGATCCCGAAAATGACGTCATCCTGATGGCTGAGGTCGATGGCGAGCAGGACGAAGGCCCGAGCCACAAGGTGCGCACGGCTGTGTTTTTCGCAGCGATGCGGCACTACGCGTTGTGGCTCAGCGAGCGGGGCTTCCGCGTGCGGTATGTCCGCGTTGATAGCCGAGGCAATACACAGTCGCTGGAGGGCGAGATCAATCGCGCGATCGATGCTCACAAGCCACAGCGATTGCTTGTGACGCATCCGGGCGACTGGCGTGTGATGGAGACGCTCGACGCGATCGACGCGG
>JBCCQU010000335.1:0-3207 GCA_039208875.1 Planctomycetota bacterium | reverse complement strand
GCTCGTCGAGCGTGGCCTGCGGCTTGAGCAATACCAGGGACGGCTCGTCGAGTACGAGACGCGCTGGCGTTCCGAGCTCGAGCCCGCCCAGACGCGGTACATGGAGATCGTGACGCAGGCTCGCGGTATGACGCCGGACGATCCGAACTATCAGGCGTTGCTCGAAGGCGAGGCAGCCCTGCGGGCCGAGATCGAGGGCATGAACCAAGAAGCCCAGGCCGAACTGCAGACGATCCAGTCGGAAGTGTTTGCTGAGGTCTACCGCCTGCTGCAGGAGGGCGTCGAGGTCAAGCGGGCCGAGCTTGGCTACGACGTCGTGCTCGCGTCGCGGAGCAATGACCGCGACATCGTGGCTCCGAACCTGCAGGCGTTCACGCAGGAGCTGCTGTTCCGCCCGGTGATCGCCAGCAACGGCGACGACATCACCGATGCGGTGGCCGAGATGCTGAGCCTGCCCGAGCCGGTCGATCCAACCGCGGTGGCCCCGGCCGGTCCCGAAGCGCCGGCCGCGGACGCAGACGGCGAAGTCGATGAAGATGGCTTCACGCCGGTCGGTGACGGCGAGGGCTGAGCTAGCCCTCAGCCTTGAGGCCGAGCAACTGCGAACGAAGTGAAACGACAAGAGCCGACGCAGCATCGTTGAAGCTCGGGCAGTTGTCCGGGCCGAGATGTTGCTGCAGGCTTGTGACCTGACGACCGGCCAAGCCGCACGGCACGATCAGATCGAAGTGGCTCATGTCCGGCGCAACGTTCAGCGCTAGCCCGTGTAGCGAGACCCAACGCTTGACGCGCACGCCGAGTGCGCACACCTTGGAGCCCGGTGGCTCGCCGAGCCAGACGCCCGTGGCGTCGCTATCGCGCCAGCCCTCGACGCCGAACGTCGCGAGCGCGTCGATGACCGCGCCCTCAAGCCGCCGCATGTATTCGTGCAGCCTGAGCTTGAGGCGATTGAGATCGACCACGGGATAGACCACGAGCTGCCCCGGCCCGTGGTAGGTCACGTCGCCGCCGCGATCGGTCGGCTCGACCGCCACGCCCAGCTCGGTCAGCCGATCTCGCGATGCCACGATGTGCCCGGGCGCCGTTTTGCGATGGCTGACCGTGAGCACCGGGTCGTGCTCGACGATGAGCAATCGGCCGAGCTCGGCAGCCGGCGGCTCGGCGTCCCGTCCGGCCAGCACCTCGGCGTGGTGCAGGAGTTGGGCTTGGTAAGCGTCGGGATAGGGCATGCGCCCGAGCTGCACGACCGGCAGTCGCGTCGCCGCATCGGAATCGGGATCAGTGTGTCGTCCGGCCGTCTCGGTCACGCAGCACGATACGCTTGCGGTCCTATGCCAGAAACGCCACAAACGCCAACAAAGCCCGCTATCCATCCGACCGCAGTGGTCGATCCCGAGGCCAGCATCGCGGACGATGTCGCGATCGGCCCGTTCTGCGTCGTGCAAGGCCCTGTCACGCTCGAAGCCGGCGTCCGTCTGCTGAGCCATGTGAATATCCAAGGCCCGGCTGTGATCGGTGCGCGCACGACGGTGTTTCCGTTCGCTGCCATCGGCCATGTGCCGCAGGATTTCAAGTTCAAGGCCGGCGACGTCACCGCCGGCGTGCGCATCGGGCCCGACTCGCTCATACGCGAAAACGTCAGCGTGCACGCATCGAGCAACGACCACACGCCGACGACCCTCGGCGAGCGGGTGATGCTGATGGCTTCGTCGCACGTGGCGCACGATTGTCAACTCGGTGACAATGTGATCCTTGTGAACTACGCCGGCCTGTCCGGGCACACCGTCATCGGTAACAACGCCACGCTGTCCGGGCATTGCGGCACGCACCAGCATGTGCGCATCGGTCGGCTGGCGTTCTTTTCAGCCGGCACGCATGTGTCGATGGATGTGCCACCGTTCTGCGTGGTGAATGAGCGGAACCGCCTTGGCAGCGTGAATCTCGTTGGCATGCGTCGCAGCGGCATGCCGCGGACGGAAATCACCGCTGTTCGCGAGACGTTCCGGGCGGTGTTCCGTCATCCCACGCCACGCGAGGACATGCTGGGATATCTCGCGGAGCGGGCTGAGGAAGTGCCGGCTCTGGCGGAGCTGCACGAATTCGTGAGCCACAGCAAGCGGGGCATCGTGCCGGGCATCGGCAAGGTGCCGCGTCTGATGGCAGCCGCCTTGCAGCGTTTGCGTCGCACCGGCGAGATCGACTTCGACGACGACGAAGACTGACGCCGAGTCTCAAAAAGCACACCCGCCCGGAGCGACCGAACGGGTGCGGAATATGGTGGCGACAGGGAGAGGTGGGAGTGGTGGGAGTTCCCCGCCGCCGAGGTGGTGGTCTTGTCTGCTGGCTAAGCCCCGTGCGCGGTGGGATCCGGGCACGGGTTCTGGCGAGCTGATCGGCCGGCGCGTCCTTGCGCCGATCGTGAGTCCCTTCCAAGAGGCCGGGGCTCGCGTGCTTGGTGTCCCGCTTTCGCGGGCTCGTGAAACCGGCCTCGACGCGGTCGGGCGTCGGGCCGATGATCTCTCTGCTCTAGCTCGTCGCAAGCGGTGTGCCGCAGCGGTCCGAGCGTTCGTTTACAGGCCGCGTCGTCGCTGGGCGAGCCTGGCTGCCAGCGTCGAAAGCTGTCCGAGGCGTTCGCGTTCGCGTTCGGCCCAGCGTTCGCGGGGATGTATTTCCATGTGGTTCTGCACGCCGACGACCGTCACTTCGTCGCTCGGCTTCAAATCGGTGATGCCGAGAATCTTGCGGGGCAGCGTGACGCGATGCTGGCTGTCGAAGGTCACCCGCTCGGACATGCCGAAGAGGATGCGATTGAGCTCTGCTTCCTCGTCCTCGATGTCGAGGCTCGGGGCCCGCTTGACGCTGAGCTCGTTGAAGGCCGATTCCGGATACAGCCAGACGGTGCCGTCGGGCCGAGGCATCGCGACCAGCGTGAGCCGAGGCGGCTCGTCCGAGGTGGTCGGGACGGGTTGTGGCGGCGGCAGCTCTGCCCGAAACTTGCTCGGTACCGCCAGCCTGGCTTTGGCGTCGATCACGACGTCGGCTTGTCCGATGAGGTTCACTGGCGGTCCCCGTGGTGGGCATGGATGGGATGATGCCCCACAAACCGCCACTTGTCAAGCGAAATATGGGATCGGGCCGACTTGTGGGGATAACTCGGTCCTTACAGGCCGCTGAAATCGGAGCTGCCTGCCCATTTCTGCGGCTTTG
>JBCCQU010000334.1:0-3223 GCA_039208875.1 Planctomycetota bacterium | reverse complement strand
GGAACTCGAGTGGCGGGAGTCGGCGGTCGCGCTCGAGCGCATCCGTGACACCGTCGGCGGCCCGGGCTAACGACGGTCGGCGAGCAAGCTGTCGACATGCCGACGCAATGACGAATCGAATCGTGCTTCGCTGAATCGGGCAGCGTTTGTCGTGCATGCCTGTGCGCATACATCCGGCGTTGGGCACGCCGCGGCTGCGCGCGCGATAGCTTCGGCGGTGGGCTCGTCGAATAGAGCGCCGGTCTCGCCATCGATGACCGAATCGAGTGCGCCGCCGGCTGCGCGCGCGACGATCGGCGTGCCGCATGCCTGCGCTTCGACAGCCACGATGCCGAAGTCCTCGACTTGCGGGAACACGAGCAAGCGTGCGCGCCGAAACATGTCTTGCAAGGCGGCATCACCGAGCCGGCCGTGAAAGGTTGCGTCTGCACCGGTGCGATCGGCGAGTCGTTGGAGAGATGTGAGTTCGGATCCGGTGCCGACGATGTCGATGGGAGCACCAGTGATGGCGGCGGCTTCGATGGCAAGATCAGTGCGCTTGTACGGCTCGAGCGCAGCGACCACGAGCCATCGATGCGTGCGCGCAGTGTTGTCGCTCGGCGTGAAGGCATCGGTGCGCACGGGCGGGTGCAGCACCTCAGCATCGCGGTCATAGCAGCGGCGGATTTCGGCTGCGATGTGTGAGCTGTTGGCGAGGAAGCGGGTGACGTGCGCAGCGGTGCGGCGGTCCCATCGGCGGAAGTGGGGGGAGTAGACACGCAGGCCGAGCGCGCGCAGCGGATTGCCGGCGTAGTCAGCCGATCGTGCCCAGGCGTATCGGGCCGGGCTGTGGCAATAGCACAGGTGCGGCACGGCCGTCTGCGCTGTCGGCGGCGGACGCATCCCTTTGGTCGCGGCTGAGCTTGTGGAGATGAGCAGGTCGATCGGCTGGCTGTCGTGGTCTCGCGCGAGCTGACGGCTGAGGTCGGCGACCGCGGATGGGTACAGCGGGAACAGCCAACGGCGTGCGCGGCTGGAGATGATCGGCAGGCGACCGAGACGCGCGACCCGCCGCGGCATCGCATCGATCGCGGCTGTGATCGGCTGCTCGCTGTCGAACATCGTGTAGATCGTGGTGAGTTCGTGGGCGTTGCTGAGCGCACGGATGATGCGGTCGAGCACAAGTTCGCCGCCGCGGCGAGCGACGAGCCAATCGTGGGCGAGCGCGATGCGGGCCATGGCACAGCGTACGGCGGGCGGCCCTAGCATCGCGGCATGCCGAACGCGACGGGCGACATCGGGACGACGGCCGGATCGAAGCGACGCTGGCGGGAGAATCTGCCGGGGCTGGACTTCGAGCGTGAGGCCGAGTTGCTCGGCAAGCCGATTGTGCCGATCGTGGATGTGCACACGCACGTGCACGGGCGGTCGGCGGCAACCATCTACAAGCGGGCGATGGATTTGTTCGGCATCGAGCGGTTCTACACGCAGTCGCGGCTGGACCAGGTCGACGATGTGCGCGCGGTGATGGGCGATCGCGTGCGCTTTATCGCGTTCCCGGAGTGGCGATTCGAGAACACCGAGCCGGTGTTCCGCGAGGAGTATCTGGACATCATCCGGGGCTGGCACGCGGTGGGAGCGCGGATGGCCAAGCTATGGGGGGCGCCGCGGGTTTGGGAGTTTGCTGGCGGCGACCCGAGCGATTGCGCAGCTCTCGACGCGCCTTGGCGTGTGAAGCACGCGGAGCTCGCGGCCGAGCTGGGCATGATGTTCATGGCGCATATCGCCGACCCGGACACGTGGTTCGAAGCCAAGTGGAACGACCCGGCGAAGTTTGGCGGCACCAAGCGCGATCAGTATCGCGGGCTCGAGGTGATGGTCGAGCGGTTTGATGTGCCATGGGTGGTTGCGCACATGGGCGGTTGGCCGGAAGACCTCGACTTCCTCGATGGCCTGCTCGATCGGCACGACAACCTGTATCTCGATACGTCGGCGACGAAATGGATCGTGCGCGAGTTGAGCAAGCACCCGGCTGAGCGCGTCGTGAAGTTCTTTGAGCAGTGGCGCGGGCGCGTGCTGTTCGGCTCGGACATCGTGACGCTTGAGGACCACCTTGTGCCGGGCGATCCCGAGCATCCGCGCGGGCAGCAGGCATCGAATGAGGCTGAGGCCTTTGATCTGTACGCGAGCAGGTACTGGGCGCAGCGTGCGATGCTGGAGACTGGTTGGCGGGGGCCTTCACCGATCGCCGATGCGGACTTGGCGATGATCGACCCGGAGCGGTTCAGCGAGGACGATTCGCCGACGTTGCGGGGGCTGGCGTTGAGCGACGAGTTGCTAGCCGAGATGTATGCCGGGGCGGTGCGTGTGGTGGATGACTGGTACGACCAGCACTAACGCGGCTGGTTGTAGGCAATCCCCCTCCGTCGGCTTCGCCGCCACCTCCCCCTTTGCGAAAAGGGCAGGACTGAAAGACAGCCTGTCGTCGGCGTTTCGATGGTTGCTTACAGGTAGACCTTGCGGTTGTAGACCCACCATTCAAAGGTGAGCACCGCGAGCGTTATCAGCACGAGCCACGGCCAGATGCGGCGGCGGACTTCGGCCTCGCCGCCCGCGGTTGCGTTGACGACGGTGCTCGCGAGCGCGAGCGTGTCCTGGCTTCGCACATCGGTCTCGGTGGTGTCGAAGAGGTTGGCTGCATATGGGCGAAGGGCTCGGTTGTTGACGATGGCATCGGTCGTGCTCGGCGTGCCGTCCCACGTTGCTTCGTAGAGGCCGACTTGTTGAATGCCGCTGAAGGCGATCGAGCCGTCGGCCGCGGCGGTGAGCGGCGTTGTGCCGTCATTCGGATCGCTGATGCGGATGTCGCTTGCATCGGCGGGCAGGCGATCGGCGAGGGTGTCGCCCGGCTGAATGGAACGCGTGGTGCCGGAGTCGTCGGCGACATCGAGACCGAGGTAGCGGACGCTGGCTGCGAGGAAGACCGCCCAGCTTGTCTTAAGCGGCCAATCGCTCTTGAGAACATCAAACGGAACGATCATGGCGCGCGTGTCGGCATCGATGAGTTCGAGGATGGCCGGGCCGTTGGTCGCGGTGGCGAGCGTGGTGAGTCTTGCGTCTTCGGCGATGGTGAGCCGCGGCATCTCGGCGACGTACACGGCGTTGAGATTGAGCAGCCGCATGACGGGATGGTCGCGTTGCCAATCGATGAGTTGGGCGCGTTGCGGCTCGCCGGCGGTCAGGC
>JBCCQU010000333.1:0-3239 GCA_039208875.1 Planctomycetota bacterium | reverse complement strand
CGGGCGGCGACGAGGTGAAGGCCGGCGACCTGCTGCTGCGTGGCGACGACACCGAAGAGCGAGCCGATGCCGAGTTCAATCAGGCTCGCGCCGATACCGAGCTGCCGCTCAAGCAAGCCAAAATGCGTGACGAGCTGGCTGGACGGAACTTCGCACGGGCTGAGACGGCGCGGGCTGGCGATGCGATGACGGATACCGAGTTCGAAGCAGCCAAGATGGCGATGGAAGACGCGTCCGTAGAAGTCGAGCTGGCCGAGCTGAATCAGGTGCTGAGCCGGAGCCAGGCCGAGCGTGCGTGGGCGCGGGTCGAGAAGCTGAGCCTGACGGCGCCGTTCGATGGCATCGTCGATCGCGTGCAGGTCGATGTCGGTCAGTCGGTGCGCGAGGGCGATCCGGTGATCCGCATTGTGAACATCGACAAGCTCTGGGTTGATGTGCCGGTGTCGCTGGATAGGGCCGGAGCGATGTCGATCCGCAAGGACGATACAGCGTGGGTGCTGATGCCGAGCGGCGGCAAGCCGAACGTATACGCAGCCAAGGTGATCGAGGTCTCCCCCACCGCCGACGCCGCGAGCGGCACGCGTCGCGTGCGGGTCGAGATCGACAACCCGACGCAGATCGTGTCGGGCTTGAATTGCTGGGTGCGGTTCAACGAGCCAAGCGAGGATTGGATGGAGAGGGTGGTCGATGTCGAGCGCACCGCGATGGCGACGGGACAAGATGTGACCGCGCAGACGCAAGCTGGAGCACAGCGTTGATCGATCTTTCCAAACTGCGGACACCCGCGTGGCAACGCGTGGTGGCTGAGCTTTCAGCACCGGCCCCAGACGATCGCATCTTCATGATGCGGCTGCTGGCTGTGGTCGCGCAGGCTGCGGGTGCCAAGCAGTCTGTGCTGTGGGCAGTGCCGGTGGGCGGCGACGACGCAGAGAGCGCGACGCCGGCCCGCGCGATGCTGGTGTGGCCCGGCGCGAACCCGGAAGGCCCGCCGACGCCGCCTGCCGACGGCCAGCTCGAGCACGAGCACCACGCGCGGCAGGCTGCGACCGCAGCGGGCAAACGCGGCAAGATGGAAGTCTTCGGCCTCGAAGGCGACTCGCTGCTGTACGACGGCGGCCAAAGCAGCAAGGGCTACCTCGTCGCCGCACCGCTCGGCGCAGGCGGCGCCGACAACCCGGCCGGCGTGCGACACGTGCTGGGCCTCGTGCTCGACGGCCGAAGCAAGCAAGCGATGCAGACGACGCTCGCACTCATCGAGGTGCTGTGCGGCTACACGCACGGCCACTCGGCGCGACAAGCGCTCAAGCGCACGCAGGTCGCTGCCCAGGCGCTCGATCTCGCAACCACGCTGATCGGCTCGATCAACACCGCCAAGAACTTCAAGGGCGCGACGATCCAGCTCTCGAACGATCTTTCGCGTCAGCTCGCAGCCGACCGCGTCTCGATCGGCTGGACCAAGGGCATCGGTCGCAAGGGCGAGGGCGACAAGATCAAGGTGACCGCGGTCAGCGACACCGAGCATCTCGATCGACGCATGGAGGCTGTGCAGAAGATCGAAAAGGCGATGGACGAGTGCCTCGATCAAGAGCAGCCGGTCGTGTTCCCATCGCCGCCCGAACGGCCGACCGTGGACGGCGAAGAAGGCGACGTGCTACTGGCTCAAGCTGTGACGCACGCGCACCGCGAGCTAACCGCGGGTGATGCACAGGCCAAGGTTGTGTCGGTGCCGCTGCGCGCGGATGAAGATGTTGTTGGCGTGATCACCGTCGAAGTGTCGGGCGGGCAGACGCTGCCGCTGGCATCCATTGAGTTGCTGCAGTCCGCAGCCGATCTCATCGCACCGGTGCTGCGCATACGGCGGAGCGACGACCGCAACGTCGCGCTGCGTTCGTGGGATGCGTCGCTGGCCGGGGCGAGCTGGTTTGTCGGCCCCAAACACACGGTGTGGAAACTTGTCGGCATCGCGGTGATCGCGCTCGCGTTCTTTGTCGCGTTCTTCGAGATGGAGTACCGCATCGAAGCGCCGGTGCGGCTTGAGGCCGAGACGCGGCGATTTGTGGCTGCGCCGTTCGATGGCGTGATCGCATCGGTGCCGGACGGCATCGAGGAAGACGCGCAGGTCGAGGCAGGTCAAGTTCTCGCCATGCTCGACACCACCGAGTACAAGCTCCAGCGGATCGACGCGATCGCGCGGCGTGAAGAGGCTGCGAAAGAAACGGACCGCGCGCTCGCCGAGCGCGATATCGCAGCACTCAAGCGGGCCGAGCAACGCGTCGCGCAGGCACAAGCCGAGATCGATCTCTACGACGAGCTGATCCGCAGAGCTGAGATTCGTGCGCCGATCGGTGGTCGAATCCTGTCCGGCGATTTGTCCGATCGCATCGGCGCGTCGGTCGCCCTCGGCGACGGCCTGTACGAGATCGCCCCGCTCGACTCCATCAAGATGATCGCGCGCGTCGGCGACCGCGATATCTCGCTGGTCTCCAATGAGTCGGTCGGCGACATGGCCACCAAAGCAAGGCCGGGCGATCGCTTCCCGTTCGAGGTCATCAAGATCGTGCCGCTCGCGACGCCCGAGGAAGGCGAGAACGCGTTCGAGGTGCACGGCCGACTGCTGGAAGGCCGCGCATGGATGCGGCCGGGCATGGAAGGGCTCGCGAAGTTCAACACCGGTGAGCGCACGCTCGCGGATATCGGCACCCGTCGCATCCGCGACACGCTGCGGCTCTGGCTGTGGTTCTAGCAGTGATGAGGATCGCGCCGCATGGCAGCTGAACGCCCAACATTCTCGCCGTTCTGGCACCGCGTCCGCGCGATGAAGCCGAGGCTGCGCCCCGCGGTGCAGATCACGCGGCAGTTCTATCGCGGCCGGCGGTGGCACATCGTTAAAGACCCGTCGTCCAACCAGTTCTATCGGCTGAACCCGGTCGCACACGAGTTTGTCGGGCTGTTCGACGGCGTGCGCACGATCGAAGAGATCTGGAAGATCTCCCTCGATCGTCACGGCGACATGGCGCCGACGCAGAACGAAGTCATCCAGCTCATCAGCCAGTTGTACAACGCGAACCTCATGGCTGCGGACACGAATCCGGAGACGGATCAGTTGCTCCGCCGCGGCCGCGAACGCGTGAAGAAGAAGGCGGTGCAGCAGGCGATCGGCATCATGTACTTCCGGATCAAGCTGTTCAATCCGGATCGCTACCTGACGTGGATCGAGCCGTTCTTCCGAAGGCTCATCG